>JBJMPB010000308.1:0-17694 GCA_045803455.1 Gemmatimonadales bacterium
CCAGACCATCACCAGCAACTGCACGAAGGTCCAGAACTTCTTGGGCATGACGGCTGGGTTATAGACAATTAGCAGAACACCCGCGGCCCATACCACGAACAGCAGAGCGGCCACATGGAAGACGTGCCAGCGCCGAAAGCGGCCGGAAATGATGTTCACCACGATGGTCAACCCAACCGCCACCGCGCCGATCACCCGGCTGAATACGCCGACGCCGGGAATCACGATGAAGTTTTCCCAGGGAAGTGAGAAGACGAAGAACCAGACGGCGGCGTAGGCAATCGACATCAGGCGGCCTGCTCGATCACGCTGAGGTAATGGTCCACGGCTGCATCCATGGTGTACGGCTTGAGTGCATCCGCCGACACTTCACCTCCCGGCTGGTCCAGCGCTGCCTCCATTGCTCGAGCGAGGGCGGCAGGGTCTCCCACCGGCACCAGGGCGCCCAGCCGGCCTTCCTGAAGAATCTCCCGCGGCCCGCTGGGGCAGTCGGTCGAGACCACACGAGTCCCCGCCGCCAGTGCTTCGATCAGCACAGTAGGCAGCCCTTCCCAGGCCGACGAGAGCACGAACAGTGCGGAGCGAGCCATGTAGGCCATCGCGTTCTGGAAGCCCGGAAGGGCCACATCCTGGGTCAGCTGCAGTTCTGCAATGAGCCGCTCCAGTTCCGCCCGGTCTTCTCCCTCACCCAGAATAATCAGGCGCGCCTGCCGGCGGCTCCGCAGCTGCGCAAATGCCCGGATCAGGGTGGGGAAATCTTTTTGCCGGGTGAGACGACCTACCCCGAGAATTACCGCTGGCTGCCCCGGCTCGAACCACGGGTGGCCAGGCTCCTCCCGTGCCAGCGCCATGACGCTGCGAGTAATCACGGGATTGTAGACCACCTCGACCTGCGCGCGAGGAAAGCCGGAAGTTCGGGCCAGGTCGTCAGCCGCACCCCGGGAGACCGCGACCACACTGCTGGCCCAGGGATAAAACCGGCGGAGCAATATGGGCCAGAGATTCCGTGACACCACGTTCTCATGTTGGTTGGCCTGTGACATCGTGTTGTGCTCGGTAACCACGACCGGCGTGACCCGGCCGGCCAGCCGCGCGGCCCAGAGCGCGACCAGATTGGCGTGGCTCATCGACGAGACCAGCACGCGGGGGCGTTCGCGTCTGAGATACTCGGCCAGCGGCCGGAGGCTCCCCAGCAGCCGGCGAGCGCCCAGATCCACCATGCGCACCGCAGGTGGAAGGCTCCGGAGGAAGACCCCATCCGCCTCCGCCAGCACCAGATCCACCGGGTAGCCCCGCTCAGTGATGCCTTCGACCAGATTCACCACCACCCGCTGCGCGCCTCCCCCGCGTACCGCGGGCAGAAAGAAGGCGATGCGTCCATTCGCCTTCATGCCGGCTTCCGCATGCGAAAGGGCCTCGGCAGTGCCACCTGAGAGAGCAGGATGTCCCGCATCCGCATTCCGTGTTCACCGAGAGCGAACGAAGGCACCAGCCAACCTGCCGCCAGCGCACTGCCTCCACCGGCAATGGCTCCGGCGAGGAGTCCGGCGAGAGGTGGCAAGCCAAGGTGTCGGGTTCCCTCGATAACCGCGAAGGCCGTCCCACCGGCGACGACCGCGAGCCTGATGGCCGGCAGCTGGGACTGGAAGAACTTGCCCCAGGAGACCGGCACCACGCTGAGACTGAGTTGAGCCATGAGGGTGTAGTTGAGGACCAGGGCGCAGAGCACGCCGAGAGCCACACCGGTCACCCCCCAGTGGTGTCCCACCCACGCGCCGAAGAACACCAGGCCGGCAAACAGCACCTGCCGCCAGGCTCGGCGGTACACCTTTCCAGTGGCGCGGGAGAGTGAGTCGCTCATCCGGCTGCTGGTGCGAAACATCATGCCCAGCAGCAGTATCTGGAACGGAGGAACCAGCGCTTCCCATCGTTTGCCGAACGCGACAGCAACCAGCTCGGGGGCGAGCACCGCCACCACCACGCTGATCGGCAGGGTCACCAGCGCCATCATGGCCACGCCGTGCAGATACGCCGATCCCAAGCGGCGGGGATCGTCCTGCACCCGAGCCATCGTGGGAAAGAGCACGCGGTCGAGCACGTCGCCCAAAAGCGCTGTCGGTACCGACATCAGCTGGAAAGCGCGGCTGTACAGGCCGAGGGCGATCGCGCCGAGCCAGCGTCCCACGACCATGTTGTCCACCTGATTGGCCAGAATCACACCCAGGCGTGCCGCGCTCTGGCCAACACCGTAATCCATCAGTTCGATGAAGCTGCCCCAGGTCGGTGCGGCGCGAAGGGGCGGCGGGGCCGCGCGCAGCAAGATGGCCGTGCGCAGGCCCATCTGGGCCAGCTGCGCTGCAACCAGCGCCCATACACCCCATCCCATCAGCGCGAGTACCACGCCGACCACTCCGTAGCCGAGGCCATAGGCCAGCACGTCGCGGTTGGCGATGAGTCGAAAGCGAAGATTGCGGGTGAGCAGGCTGTCGGGCACGGTAGCGAGGCCGGCAATAGGAAAGATGAGCGCGAGCCAGCGCACGACCGGAGCAAGCGCGGGCATCCGGAAGAACTGCGCGATCAGCGGCGCCCCCAGCCAGATGCCCGCTCCGACCAGGCAGCCGAACGCGAATGAAGCAAAGAATGCGGTGCTGATGTGGCGGGCCTCGAGCACCGGACGCTGTACCACCGCGGGGCCGAGTCCCAATTGGGAGAAATTGAGCGAGAAGCTGATGACCACGAGCGCGGCACCGACCACACCGAAGTCGGCAGGGGTCAGCAGCCGGGTGAGCAGCACCAGGACAACGACCTTGAGCACGGCCATGGCCGCACTCCCCCACGCCGTCCATACCATTCCGCTGACCGCTCGGCGGGTCAGGCTGGGAGATTTGTCCTGCACCTGATCTCCGGCCGGACCGGACCCCTCGACGTTCAAAGGCTTTCCTCGAGCAAGTTCTTACGCGGGTGCCGCAATAATCCCCCGTCGAATGAGCACGATCCATGCCCCGCACCGACCGAGATAGGGGGGAAGCTTGACCTGGCTACGGGCGTCAGGCAATCTACCAAATCCATGGGGGAACGATACCTAGCGCGGCCCCCCGACATCGGGACGGACCCCATACGAAACCTCAGTTGTGGCGAGGGTGCCGCAGCTAAACCGCAGAGACGTCGAGGACATGTTGGGAATCCAAGACCGGTGAGTCTCACCCGGCCCCGCTCGGGACGGGCAGTCTCCATCCGGGGCGAACAGGTTGTGAAGACCCAGCCCCCTGGCGAAAGCCGGAGGGAGCGGCTCCGAACCGAGGCAGGAGGAGAAGTGGGGCGGACGACGGGTCTCTTTACCGTCCCCCGGATTCTCGCCTTCGACGATGCGCTGGGGCAGATCACGTTCGAGCGGCTGCAGCTGGAGAATATTCGTCATCTGCTGTCCAACAGACAGCAAGGTCCCGAGCTGCTGGAGCTGACCGGGCGTGCGCTGGCCGCCATTCACGGTGGAATGAAGATCAGTGATGGAACCACGGTTCGAGATGATCTGGGCACAGAGACGAACCGGCAGCCGGTCCCGCTGCATGGCGACTTTGGAATTCGGAATGTCTTCTGGTTGTCCGAGGCCGGGAGCCTCGCGATCATCGACTGGTCCAATGCCGACTGGACTGGTTTCACCGGCGATCTAGGACCGCCCGAGATCGATCTGGCGGTGTTCCTGATCAGCCTGTTCCACCGGCGTATCTTTGGGCCCTGGCCGCTCCGGCGGCGGCATCTGCTGGCGCGTCGCTTTCTCGCGGCGTACAGCGAATCGGCGCCGCAGGGATTCGATCCCGCGACGCTTCGACGCGTCGTGACCGGCATGACCCCTGCGTTCACCCGGCTCACCCGCGAACGCAAAGGCCGGCTGCACGCACTGGGCTCCCGGCACGCGCTGGTAGACTTGCACTGGTTTCTTGGCCGACTCTCTAACCCAGGTTGAACATGGAGCATCCGCGAACCGCCCTGCCCTACGTCGAGCGCCACAAGGCGCGGGGACACGACTACGACGAGAGCTTTTCTCCCGAGGTCAACCCGTATCGCGCCATGGTCTGGCGGCTGGAGCAGCGTGCGCTGGATCAGATACTTCGGGTGCACCTGGGCGGGGCGGAGATCGACCTGCTCGATTTTGCTTGCGGGACCGGCCGGATCCTCCGTCACCTTATGGGACGGGTGAAATCGGCGACGGGCGTGGATGTTTCCTCAGCGATGATGGAGGTGGCCCGGGAGGCGGCGCCCGAAGCCGAGCTGCTCGAGGCGGACCTGACGAGGGAAGACGCGCTCGGCCAGCGGCATTTCAATTTGATCACGGCATTCCGTTTCTTTCCGAATGCCGAGCCCGACCTCCGGCGCGCCGTATTCGGCGTGCTGGCCCAACACCTGAGCAAGAACGGCGTGCTGGTGTTCAACAATCACAAGAATCGAAACAGCCTGCGCCGGCGGATCGTCCGACTCACCGGCCGTGAGGTGCAGCGGGGCACCATGACGCACCAGGAGGTGGAAGACCTGCTGGCCCATGCCGGTCTCCGGGTGGTGGAGCAGATTCCTCTGGCGACCCTGCCGGTGTCGGAACGGCACCCCTTGCTCCCGATTTCTGCGGTGGAGCCGATCGAGCGGGGCCTCAGCCGGCTTCCGGTGCTCAGCGGAGTGGCCCAGCACATCATCTACGTCTGCGCCCGGACTTCCTGAGCTGGAGATTCAGGTCCAGTCGTACTTCTCGCCCAACAGCTCGAACAATTCCCGGTTGTGCGGCTCGAAGTACGTGGCCAGCCTTGTTCTCAACTCGGCTGGCATTTGGCGTTCGTAATTACCCCGCTGATAGCTGTCTTCGTACCGGTCCAGCCGGTGATCGCGGAGGCCGAGAAAGCGGTGGACCCGCGCGGTAGCCGCAGCAGGATCGCGGTACATCGCTTCACTCTGCAGCACGAGAAGCTGGGAGCGCGGGAAATGGTCCAGCCATCGGCGGAGTTGCTGGGCGTAGAGCCCGCGGTGGGTATATGAATAGCGGTGGTGATTCCAGCTGTAGTAGTTCGGCTCTCTCCGAATACGCTCCTCCTCTCCCGCCAGCCGTTCCGCTTCGCGGTCCAAGGCCTCGACAAAAGAAAGTGGCTCTCGCCCGCCCCGGACCTCGTGCTGGTAGTGGGAGAAGGCCCGCTCGATCGGGTTGCGCAGCAAGGCGATGAGCTTGATGTCGGGAAGCAATCGAGCAGCCCGCTCGGGTACCAACGGATGGACCAGATAGTAGGGAGTAGCGTCGAGGGTGATGGCACCATTTCTGAGGCGGTGGCTGTAGGGGAAGCGCCCCCGGTAGTACCTCACCCCCTGAGCATAGTGCAGATCGAAGTAGTGGATTTCCTTGCCCAGGGGCGCCACCACGTCGGGATGCTGGATCAGATAATTGAAGATCGAGGTGGTGCCGCTGCGCTGAGCCCCGATGACCAGGGCGGAGGGCAATCCTCGGAACGATGCAGTGAGCTTGCGATAGTCGGAGCGGATCCGCCGCAGCGGCCGCTTCACACTTTCGATAACCACGGCCTTGGCGCGGGAACCGGTTGCTTTGGGCAAGCCCAGGAGTCTCGGATTGGAGAGGAGAGCTTAGCGGCCGACTGGCTGTCTGACCTCTTGCGGCCTGGAATCGCCGTAACCGTACCGCAGCAGGTCGTCACGGAGCAGGTTATCGAGAATGGCCTGTTGGGCGACGGTCAGGTCCTTTCTCCAGCGATTGCTCGTGCTCTTGATCGAGGCCGACTTGACCTCGGCCTCCAGCTCCTTCGAGGGCGGCAGCTCGGAGAACTCGAGTACCCGACGGAAGTGCTCCACCGGCTCGTCGCAGAAGTCCTCATACTTGATTTCCAAGAACTGCTTGGGGTCTACTGTCTGACGGGCCGCGTCAATGGCTCGCATCTGAATTCGCCACTCGATGCCGGCCAAAGCGGCAAACGATCGATCGTAGCTTTCCCAGGCCGCCTGATCCTCTGGCGAGAGAAGTCCAGAGCGCCAACTCTGTGGCCCGTGCCAGCCATTCCAGAAATGGACGTGGAGCAAGGAGTTCGCTACTGCCCTGCCGTCGCGGACAATGTGAATGAACTTGGCGTCCTCGAAGATCTCGTTCAGGAACCCCATTCGAGGCCAGCCAGTGATTTTCACGAGGAGCCGGTTCCGCGAAGGAGTGAGCATCGGCTCGATGGCCGCTCGCACCTGCTTCTTGACCAGCGGGGTCACGTCGCTGCGCACCAGATCGCGACACGTCTCGGAGAAGCCGTAGGCGTGGGTGTCCCAGAAGTTGTAGGACTCGCTCGGTCTGATCTTGCCCCCGAACATCCGCCGCAGGAGCGGGTTGCCCATGGCGGTTACCGCCAACCGGTTCCACTCGGGCCGATAGGGATACCGATGAGTGAACCCGGAAAGCCACATGAGTTGCGGGTGGGCAGCGAAGAGCCGGTGGAAGAGGGTGGAGCCACAGCGGCCGGTCCCGACGATGAAGATGGGCTTGGTGATGTTCATGATTGTCGGTCCGTCCGTCTGAGTCGTCGTTCCTGCGGTGCTATCCCGGCGGGGCGCACCAAAAACTGCACCGCCGGTGAGCACGATTCGTGCCCCCTACCGCTCGGTGCAGGGACGCAATTTACCCACGGATAAATGCGATGGGCACCTCCGGTCGGAGGAAGCCGAGTTGGGCCGCAGCGGGAGTGTAGTGGCGCTGCTGCAGTAGGTCGGGCAATTACATCCAGTGCTGCAGGTCCCGCCCAATCAGCTCGGAGGTCTTCCGGATATCCTCGTGGAAGGGGAGAGTCAGCTCCTGCCTCAGGTCCTTGGGCAGAGGCGGCGCTTGGCGGAGATTCCGGCTCCGGAGGCGCTTGACCCAGTTGGTGGCCTGCTTGGGCACCCAGGGCCGGACCACCCGGGCAACGGCGCTGCTGGTAAACAGCCCCTCCAGGAACCGGCTTGCAGGCATTCCCCCCACGGCGTGCGGGGTTTCAAAATCGGGAACGAAGCCCGAATCGATGCCCAGCCAACGATAGACCCCCTGCACCGCGCCCGCTGGGTTCGTCTTGAGGTCATCGAAGAGCATTACGTGGATCTGATCCCGGGGAAAAGCACCAAAGTATCGCGCGAGCTGCTGGTGATAGCGGCTCACCTGCATCCAGCGTGAGTCGGGACGGGCCCATTCGGCCGTCACACTTAGCTGGCGCTCGGGATCGAACGCCCGCCCCCGCCGGCGCAGATACATCAGGTAATCCGAGTACGCCCGGTCCACCGGGTGGCGAATGCTGCAGATGAGCCGAACATGAGGCAACCGGCTTCGGATCCGATCCGCGGCCTGAGGACACTCCAGATAAATCGGCGACGCTTCTCCTACCGCCGGCGCCGTTCCGGCACCGTCGAAGAGCTGCTCGTATTCCTCCAATGTCTTGATCGGAAAACGGTGGACGTCGGGATCGCCGTAGAGCAGGCTACCGCGTTCGTCCACCCCGTAGGCGAAGTAGTTGGTCTCCTTCACCGGGCTCATGAAGACGTCCGGGTGTTCCTCCAGGTACCAGTACAGCGCGGTAGTGCCCGCCTTGGCTGCGCCGATAACAATGAAGTTCGGAAGCACGAGCGGCGTTGCTCTCCATCAGGTCGGTTGGGCAAAGACTCGAACACTAGTGGGAGAGACGAACACCCGCTCCCCTCTTCCCAGACCCAGGGACTCAAATCTAGCCCGGGGGATGTGGGCTTCGATGGTCCTGCCGCCATCCACCAGATCCAGCTCCAGCCGCACCAGGGGACCAAAGGCCCGAATATGCCGGACCACCGCCTCCAGCGAGGAGGGACCCGAAGCGTAGGCTTCCAGCTCCACATCATAGGTACGGACGTACGCCACTCCGGCTTGGTCGGACACGTGGGCCCATTCCGGAGCCTCGAGCTCGCTCTCCCCGATGTTGACATGCCCCTGGTGAATCCGGCCGTGGAACAGGTTCACGTCCCCCAGGAAGCCATAGACAAAGGGAGTAGCCGGCCGGTCGTAGACCTCTTCCGGTGTTCCACTCTGCTCGACTCTGCCTTCATTCATGATGACAACCCGGTCGGAGACTTCCAGGGCTTCCTCCTGGTCGTGGGTCACGAACACGCTGGTGACGTGCACCTCCTCATGCAGCCGCCGGAGCCAGCGACGCAGCTCCTTCCGCACCTTGGCGTCGAGCGCGCCGAACGGCTCGTCCAGCAGCAGCACCTTGGGTTTGACCGCCAGCGCCCGGGCCAGTGCCACCCGCTGCCGCTGCCCGCCGGACAGCTCGGAGGGCCGACGGTCGGCCAGCACATCGAGCTGCACCAGGCTGAGCAGGCCCAGCACCGTTTCCCGGATTTCTGTTTCGGCGGGGCGAACCTTGCGCGGCCGGACCCGGAGTCCGAAGGCCACGTTTTCGAAGACGCTCATGTGGCGAAACAGGGCATAGTGCTGGAAGACGAAGCCCACCTGCCGCTCGCGTACTGGACGATCGGTGGCGTTCTCGCCGTGGAAGAGGATGGTGCCCTGATCGGCCGGTTCCAGCCCGGCAATGATTCTGAGCAGGGTGGTCTTGCCCGATCCGGACGGTCCCAGTAAGGCTACCAGCTCGCCGCCGGGAACGTCGAGGCGCACGTTGTCGAGGGCGACAAAGGTGCCGAATGTCTTGCGCAGGTTGCGGACCTCGATGCTCATGCGGCCATCCTTTCAGGGGTGGACTCGGCTTCCGCGACCTCATGAGCGGAGCGCCGCTGGTACCATTCAACCAGGGTCTTCAGGGCGAGCGTGACCAGCGCGAGCAGCGTGAGCACCGAAGCAACGGCAAAGCTGGCCGCAAAGGCGTATTCGTTGTACAGGATCTCGACGTGGAGCGGGAGCGTGTTGGTTTGCCCACGGATGTGACCCGACACCACCGATACCGCCCCAAACTCTCCCATTGCGCGGGCATTGCACAGAATCAATCCGTAGAGCAATCCCCATTTGATATTGGGCAGCGTTATCCGGAAGAACGTTTGCCAGCCGCCCGCGCCAAGCACGATGGCGGCCTCCTCCTCGTCAGTGCCCTGTTCCTGCATCAACGGGATCAGCTCCCGGGCAACGAACGGCGAGGTGATGAAGGTGGTGGCCAGGATAATGCCCGGAACCGCAAAGATGATCTTGATGTCGTGCTCGGTCAGCCAGGAGCCAAACCAGCCGTGGGCGCCGTAGAGCAGCACGAAGATCATGCCCGAGATCACCGGAGACACTGCAAACGGCAGGTCGATCAGGGTGATCAGCATGTTCTTCCCGGGGAAGTCGAACTTGGTGATACACCAGGCGGCCGCCACCCCAAAGATCATGTTTATCGGAACGGCAATCGCCGCAATCAGCAGCGTCAGCTTGGCCGCGCTGAGGGCGTCAGGCTCGGTGATGGCCCGCCAATAGACCGAGAGCCCTTTGGAGAACGCCTGGGAAAACACCAGCACCAGGGGCAGCAACAGCGTGAACGCCAGAAATGCCAGAGCCACCGTGATCAAGACCCAACGCACCAGGCGGGACTCTCCAGTGGCCCGGGCCATTGCGCGGGGCGCCGTAGTGGCAGGGCGAGGGACTGCGATGCTGGTCATGGCCTCAGGCCGCCATGCGGCGACGCGCCGCCCACTGCAGGATGTTGATGGTGAGCAGGAGCAGGAACGAAGCGACCAGCATTACCACCGCTACAGCGGTAGCTCCGGCGTAGTCGTATTGCTCCAGCTTGGTGATGATCAGCAGCGGCACGATCTCGGTCTTCATCGGCATGTTGCCCGAGATGAAAACCACCGAGCCGTATTCGCCGATGGCCCGGGCAAATGCCAGCGCGAAGCCGGTCAGCAGCGCCGGTGCCACGGTGGGAAACACCACCCGGGCGAATGTCTGCCACCGGCCCGCGCCGAGACTGGCGGCAGCCTCTTCCACTTCGACCTCGAGGTCATCCAGTACCGGTTGGACTGTCCGCACCACGAAGGGAAGTCCGATAAAGATCAGTGCCACCGTGATGCCGACCCAGGTATAGGAGACCTTGAGGCCCAGAGGCTCGAGGTACCGGCCCAGCCAACCATTGGTGGCGTAGAGCGTGGTAAGCGCGATCCCGGCTACGGCCGTAGGAAGGGCGAAGGGCAGGTCTACCATCGCATCCACCAGCCGGCGGCCGGGAAAGCGATAGCGCACCAGGACCCACGCTACCAGCAGTCCGAATACGGTGTTCACCAGGGCGGCCAGGAACGAGGCGCCGAAGGTGATTCGATAGGAGGCGAGCACCCGGGGATTCGTAATGGTGGACCAGAACGAATCCCAGGAGAGATCGGTTGTCCGGACGAACGTCTTCGCCAGGGGAAGCAGCACGATCAGACTCAGGTAGGTGCAGGTAATTCCCAGGGACAAACCAAAGCCCGGGAGCACGCTGCGGGATTTCTGCTTCATTGCTGCCCTCGGTTCCGTGGTGACGTCATCACTGCCCCGGCTGATAGATCTGGTCGAAGAAGGCCCCGTCGGCGAAGTGAGTGGCTTGCGCCTTCTTCCAGCCGCCGAACACTTCATCCACCGTAACCAGCGTCATCTTGGGAAATTGATTCGCGTACTTCGCCGCAACCGTGGGCATCCTCGGCCGATAGAAATGGCGCGCGGCAATCTCTTGCCCCTCGGCAGTGTACAGGTACTCGAGATAGGCGCGGGCCACCTCAGTGGTTCCATGTTTCCCCGCGACCTTGTCCACCAGTGCGACCGGCGGTTCGGCCAGAATGCTGATCGAAGGAGCTACTACCTCGAACTTGCCCGGGCCCAGCTCCTTGATGGCGAGCAGGGCTTCGTTCTCCCACGCAATGAGCACATCACCAATCCCCCGCTCTACGAAGGTCGTGGTGGATCCGCGAGCACCGGCGTCGAGCACCGGCACGTTCTTGTAGACCCGGGAGACGAAATCCTTCGCTTTCGCTTCGTTGCCGCCGGGCTGACGCAGCGCCCAGGCCCAAGCAGCCAAATAGTTCCAGCGGGCACCACCCGAGGTCTTGGGATTGGGCGTAATCACCGACACGCCCGGCTTTGCCAGATCACCCCAATCGTGGATGCCCTTGGGATTCCCCTTCCGGACCAGCAGGACAATGGTCGACGTGTAAGGAGAGCTGTTGTCCGGAAGGCGTTTCTGCCAATCGGAGGGTAAGCTTCCCGCTTTCTCCGCGATCTGGTCGATGTCGTAGGCCAGCGCCAGCGTCACCACATCGGCCTCCAGCCCATCAATCACGGAGCGAGCCTGCTTACCGGAACCGCCGTGCGACTGGCGGATGGTCACGTCCTGCCCCGTCTTGTTCTTCCAGTATCCGGCAAACTGCTTATTGAAGTCCTCATACAGCTCCCGAGTGGGATCGTAGGACACATTGAGCAGGGTCACCGGCTTGGGCGCCTCCAGCTTGAGGGCGGGCGCCGCAGCGCCCGCCAGGATCAGCGCCAGTCCTAGAGTCTTCATGCTTGCTATTCCCTTTTCGTTTAGAACGACGTCAGGAAGCGGCCGATAAGAGCGTTCTCCGGCTCGCGATCACCGATAGCAGCCCCGCCGGTGAACGTGGTGCGCTCATAGTTCACGCCCACTTTGACCGCGCGGGTGAAGTGCCAGTTCACGCCAACGCCCAGAGCCTTGGCTTCCTGCGCGCTGCTGGTGATGGTGGCGTAGGTGGGGAAGGAGGCTTCATCCAGACTGAGTACCCCATAGCGAGCGATCAGCTCGATCGCCCCGAAGCCACCCTCCTTGAGGTCGAAGGGCCGCTTCGGCATAGGGCTGCGGAAGCTGTTCTTTTCTCCCGTCAGGAAAAAGGAGCCTGAGGCCTGCCAAGCGGTGTGCTCCAGCTCGGCCGTTACCCCGGCTTTAGTAACCTCGTTACGGGAAACGACGTACTCGCCCAGCAAACCGAGGGGGCCGGAGTAGTAGTAAGCCTGCGGAGAGAGCCGAACTCTCTTTCCGTCGGCAAACACGTTATTGGCGGGAGTGGTGGTGCTGCTGTTGTAACGGAAGATCGTCTGCTGCCCTGGCGAACGATACGATGGCAGCCCGGACGTAGTGATCGATCCGCGCTCCAGTCCGGTACTGGCCGCAAATCCGAAGCCCAGCGGCCGGAAGCTTCCACTCTTGAACGGCTGAACGAACAGACGGCCGACAAAGTCCTTGGCACTGCTCAGGTCGTCGCCGCCGTTCGCGAGGTCGGCCGCGCCATTGAAGACGCCCACCTGATACGCGAGAAGCCCTTCAGAGATGTCGCCCGAGAGTTGGAGACCGATATCACGGCTGGGTACCAGATTGGTGGGAAGTCCGCGCTCGGCGAAGGTAACGTCAGTGGCTGACTGGAGCCGCTCCAGGCCTACCGGCGGCTTGAACTTTCCTGCTCTGAGAGTGAGTTGCGGCGCGAACTTGCCATCCCAATAGGCATCGAACAACGCAGGGGTGGATCCTCCGAAGTCCGGCATGATCCGGAATTCGAAGTAGCGCCCAACAGCGCCTTCCAGGATTGGCCGAGCTCGGCGGATCAAAAGATTGTCGACGCTAGTGACGGCCTCGCTGCCGGGGTAGAAACGAGAGTCGGCCTGGACATATCCGCGAAAGCGGAGGGTGTACTTGCCGTCTGCCGATTTGATGCTGAAGCCGTCCTTGGCATTGGCCGTGGCGCTCTGACGATCCTTGGCTGCGGCGGCGGCACTGTCTGCGGAAATTTCTCGGAGCCGCTCGAGGACGCGGACTTTCTGGTCGAGCTCCTCCACACGGGCTTCGAGCGAAGGCGGAGTTACGGTATCCGCGGTATCCGAGACCACCGCGACTACTGCTCCGCCGTTCTGCTGGGCCCACAGTTGTGGTGTCCCACCGACAGCAATCAGGCCTATTACGCCGATGGTGCGTGACTTCAAACCGCGCATCTTTCTCTCTCCGTGGCAACTGTTTAGGTCTTTTCGCCCTGACATCTTGGACCAACAGGTCCGAGAGGCCAATACATTAGTCTACTTATCCGATAGGGTAAATAGGCAAGCTGCATGCCAGTACTGAAAGCTGGGAGAAGGGGGTGCTAGAACTCTTAAGGATCGGGAGGAAGGACCTGGTCGACCTTGCTACGGAGTGAGGCCAGGCTGGTACCATCCAGGACGCGGGCAGTGGCATCCCGGACTTCTTTCATGGCCAGGTGCACTCCGCAGACCGCTTCGTTCTTGCAGTCGGAGCAGCGCTGGTAGGCGGTCTGGCTGGCGCAGGGAACCGGCGCCAGGGGGCCGTCGAACATTCGGACCACCTGACCCAGGTAGATGTCGGCCGGGTCCCGGGCCAGCAGATAGCCTCCGCCCTTCCCTTTCCGGCTCCGCAGCAGGCCCTGATTCTTGAGACCGAGCAGGATCAGTTCGAGGAATTTGGGCGGGATCTGCTCGGCCCGGGCCAGGTCGGCGATTCGGACCGGCTCCTCGCCGTTATTGTCGGCCAGAGCGAGAAGCGCTTTGATGGCGTACTTGGCCTTCTTGGAGAGCATTGCAGTGGAATTATACACTCCTCTGGCACAGGACTGGCACTTGGTGTCCTCCTGCAGCCCTCCCTAGATTTGCGGTCACTTCGCGCCTCTTACCACTTCGCCGGCCGCGCGCCGCAGAGGTACCTAATCGATGTGGCTTCTCCTGAAACAGCTGCCACTCCTGCGAGATCCGGCTGTGCGCCGCCGCTTGAAGCAGCTGCCTGGCGTCCGGCAGACCACCCGCGGGATCCGGAGGATGCGCCGCCGGTACTACCGCAAGTATGGCCAGTACCGGCTGGAAAAAATGCTGGCGACCACTCAGCGCAAACGCGTGGTAATCGGAGCGTGGAGCCGATTTGATGAGGGTTGGATTCCCACCCAGCGGGACTTCCTCGATCTTACCAAGCCGAAGGACTGGGAGCGCTTTTTTGCGCCGGATTCAGTCGAGGCTCTGCTGGCCGAACATGTTTGGGAGCACCTGACTCCGGCGGAGGGGCTGGCCGCGGCTCGAACCTGTTACCGCTATCTGAAGCCGGGTGGGTACCTGAGGGTAGCCGTACCCGACGGGCTGCACCCCGATCCGGATTATATCGAGACAGTGAAAGCGGGAGCGCACGAGCCGGAACCCGGCGAAAGCCTGGCCGCCCCGTCGAGCTCCGCGACAGTGCTCGACGGCAATGCCGCCAATCACAAGGCGCTGTACACCTATCGCAGCCTGAAGGAGCTGTTCGAGGCCGCCGGATTTCGGGTTACCCTCTACGAATATTTCGACGAAGCCGGCCGGTTCCACTCTGAAGAATGGAACGGCGAGCTCGGTACTATCTGGCGCTCCAAGCGCTTCGACCCTCGGAACAAGACCGGTCAGCTGGCCAGCGTGTATCCCGGCAGCCTGGGCGACTATCTCAGCTACTCCTCGATCATCCTGGATGCGGTAAAGGATCGCTCATAGGCGATAAAAAGGGCCGCCCGATCGGACGGCCCTCCTGTGCGGCTGCCGCAGTTCTCACATGTACCCATCCCGCCGAAGCGTCTCCAATCCACCACCGCCTTCCTTATCCTGCGCCCGACCCGAGCGCTCGGCGATGTTGGCGAACTTCCCGGTCTGGAGCTCCAGGATGATGTCGTCCACGTTCCGGGCCTCGGACTCCACCGAATTGGTGCAGGTGTAACAGCCCAGAGAACGGAAACGCTTGCCGTCACCCTGGTTGTAGTAGAGTGAGACGGTCGGGATCTGTTCCCGGCGGATGTATTCCCAGATGTTGAGCTCGGTCCAGTCGAGCAGCGGGTGAATTCGCAAGTGGGTGCCGGGCGCAAAGTCGGTCTTGTACTGGTTCCAGAACTCCGGTGGCTGATCTCCAACCTCCCACTGCGATTGCGCCGTGCGGGGCGAGAAGTAGCGCTCCTTGGAACGGCTCCCTTCCTCGTCGGCCCTGGCCCCAACGATGACCCCGGTAAACGGCTCGGTGTTGCGGTCCAGCTCGTATGCCTTCTTGGCGTGGTTCAAGCGGTAGCGCGGCCATTCACCGCTCAAGGTGTGCTTGAGCGCATCGGTCTTGAGCGCCTTGCAGCAGGCAATCCGGTCGACCGCTCCGTGAGGAAAGGTGCGCTTCTCCTCCAGTGCCTGGCGGTTCTGCCCATAGATCATGGTCAGATTCCACTCCAACGCGAGCCGATCGCGATACTCGATCATCTCGGGAATCTTGAACGAGGTGTCGATGTGGATCAGCGGGATCGGTACGTGGCCGAAGAAGGCCTTGCGTGCGAGCCACAGCAGGACCGTGCTGTCCTTTCCGATGGACCAGAGCATGCCGAGGTTCTTGAAGTTGGCATACGCTTCCCGGAGAATATGCACGCTCCGGTTTTCCAGCTGGTCCAGATGGTCCATGCTGCCGTTGAGTGGAGCCGTTTCCGTCAGAGTTGCTTCCATCAGCGTTGGTCCTCGAAAAGTGCCAGTACCTGGTTGACCGACTGCTCAACACTTAGGGCCCGGGTGTCCAGGCTCAGTTCGGGATGTTCTGGAACCTCATAGGGATCGTCGATCCCGGTGAAATTCCGGATCTCGCCCCGTCTGGCCCGGGCATAGAGGCCCTTCACATCGCGCCGCTCACACTCCTCCAGCGGAGTTGCTACGTAGATCTCGGCGAACTTGGGACACAACTCCCGAACAAAATCACGCGACTCGCGATAGGGCGACACGAAAGATGCCACCACGGTCACCCCATGCGCTGCCAACCGGCTCGCCATATATCCGGTGCGGCGCAGGTGCTCCTCCCGCTCCTCCCGGGTGAAACCGGTACTCGGGAAAACCTCACGGAGCGCGTCGCCATCGATGTACTCGACATCTACGCCTCGCCGAACCAGCTCCTGGTGCACCTGGGTGGCAATGGTGCTCTTGCCCGAGCCGGACAAGCCGGTGAACCATAACACTGGCGCCATCGGCCGAGTTCCGTTCTTGAGCTCGATGGCTTGCCCGGAACCGGCAGTCCTTTGTGCCTGGTAAGAGCTGGACATGGTGTCTGGGCGTCCCGTCCTCACAGCCCGATCACAAAACTGGTGTTCCGAAGATCGGGCTTGTTGTAGGTGAGTGGCGACTGCCGCTCCCCATCAGGGCCCGATTGCCGGTAGACGCAGTCTCCCGCAGCCACATCCCATTCCATTGTGGGCCCCAGCCGGGGGTAGACATCGGCCCGCCCTTCAGCAACCCAGCAGAACTTGAGCGAGCTGCCCGCTTTCACCCGCCGGGCCACCGGAATGGTTTTCAGATACTCCTCCAGCTCGTCCGAGGGGTGTGACAGACTCTCCACTACCGTTAGCGGAGTGCCGGGAGCCGCGGACCTGGAGTAGATGCGCTCCGGCGCCCCGCCCCGTTCCTCTTTCCAGGCGCCTTCGCCCTTTACCGCCCAGTATAGCAGGTCGAGGGCAGGAGCCAGGACCACACCGAGCACCGGTTCGCCGTCCTCTATCAATGCCACGTTGACCGTAAATTCGGCTCTCCGCTTGATGAATTCTTTGGTCCCGTCGAGCGGGTCTACCAACCAGAAACGGCGCCAGCTTTGTCTCCGATCGAACGACGCCGCCTCCGCTTCCTCGGAAACCACCGGCGTTCCCGGATCCAGCCGCTCCAGCCCCCCAACCAGAATCTCGTGAGCGACCTCGTCGGCCAGCGTGACGGGGCTCCGGTCGTCCTTCTCCCGCACCCCGGCGCTCACGCCGGTGTCGTAGTAGGCCATCGTGGCTCGGCCGGCCTCGCGAACGAGGCTGGTTACGGCAGACCGCAGCTCGGGCGTTACCATGGCCGGAAGATGATCCCCTTGTCCTGCAGGTGAGCCTTCAGGCTGTCTACCGCCTCCGGGACGGCTCCGCCGGGCAGGTGGAGGTCGCAGGCGAGGTCGGTGGTGATGATGTCGCCGGCCCAGACGGTCTCGATCGAGTCAGGCTGAACGGCGGTCTTGATGACCTCCAGATCTTCCTGGGTCAACTCAGCGGCGGCCACGATGAGGATGATGCCGGCATCCAGCATCAGATTGGCGACCTCAGCCAGACGCCGCATGTGCTCCAGCCGGTTTTCCTGCTTACGTCCGATGTCGGCGTCCACCCCGTAGAGCACGTTTCCGATGCCCAGGAAGTAGACCACCTTGCCGTCCTCGAACAGCTTTCCTTCCAGCCCCTTGGCCACACTCTTTCGCTCGGCCTCGTCTTCACCGGTCACCAGAATGAGCGCGGCCTTCTGATTGTACTTCTCAGCCCTCCGCTCCGGCTGGATGAAGCTGGGCTCCCACTTGTAATTCCGGAGGAGGACGCGATCGCGCACCGCGGACTGCCGATCCGCCAGAGCCTCGCGTACGATGCCCCCGCCGCGGATCTCGAAATCGTCTACCAGCACGAATCTGCTGGTGGCCGCGACATCTTCGGCCAAGTCGCAGGCGATGGCCCGGTCCAGCTTGAGCACGCACTCGGCGACATCGTGCCGCTGGATCGTGTTCTTCTGCGAGGCGTCGAGAGTCGAGGCATCCATGACCCGCAGGATTTCCTCCACCCGGCACACCACGCGGGCCGTGCCCAGCTTGAGCAGATATTCCTTGCGCTTGATCATCGGCTCCTTGCCCAGCCAGAAGAGGCTGACCCGGAGCCGGGTAGACATCTGAGGGCGAGGCTGAGATTCCAGCGTCGCCATCTCTCCCCGGGTGATGTAGATCTGCT
>JBJMPB010000530.1:0-4666 GCA_045803455.1 Gemmatimonadales bacterium
CCGGATGGCAGCAAGATTGCGTTTGTTTCGCTGCGCACCGGAACCGGGAGACTCTACATGATGAACCCTGACGGGACAGAGCAGGTCCCACTAACACCGAGTTCGTATGACGCCTCGGGCCCGGCATGGAGGCCCTAGACGTCCACATACTTACCCCCAACAGTTGGCTCCCATGCCGCGATCGGCGAGGCGAGTGGTTGGTGGAGCGGCCTGATAGACTGGGCTTGCTGAGATTCGGAAGCTTTCGGAGGTGAACCGCACGCGCGTCCGCTGTCATCGGGCGAGGACGAGCACAGAAAAGCCACTGAGAATTTTAGCCGTCAACGCCTTGGAGAAGCGCCAGGCCAGCTGGGTAGGAATTCTGAACAGTCGCTGTCGAGGGGTTTGACGCCCCAGCTCTAGTACGCCAGCCGTGTAGAAGTAATCCACGATAGTATACCCGGCATCGCGGAGAATCGCGGTTGCGGTTTCCACGGAAAAGAAATGAACATGACCCAAGTTCTCGCGGGCCCAGCTCAAGGGAGTGCCGCGGAGGACAGAGGACACCGTCATGTCCAGGGGGATGTGAAAGATGTGATGGGTTCCCTTCGGTTGAAGCCGACGGAGAAAGCCAAATACATCCTCGACGTGCTCAATGACGTCGAATCGTCAGGACAAGATCGAAATGCTCGCTCCTCTCCAGTAAATCGGCTTGGTGAAATTCCAGACGTGGCCGAGAACGTTGCCGCGCCAGCTCGAACGCCTGGGGCGAGATATCATAGCCATGAAACTCGACATTCGAGGGCAGGACCTCTCGAAGCACTGATAGGATCTCACCGGCGCCACACCCAATCTCACAAACCGTTTGCGGCTTCAGCTGGTGCTTCTCCAACATCCGGCAGATCTGGCTTGCCTTCCAGGGTGAATCCTCGACATGCCAGTTGGGATTGCGCTGGAGGTACATTCCCCCAGTGTACATTCCATTCATCAAGCCTCCCTGATCATCCCGGCGATCCAAGGACAGACCGTTCGTAACTAACCTGCGAGGCATTATTGCCGGCCGACCTCGACGCTCGCAACGAGGTTCGGGGCGCAATGGGGGAACGCGCGAGGGATCTTCGCGAGGAGGCTCATGAGCCAGCCGGAAGAGCGGTTCGTTCAATCAGGAGGCGGTTGAAGGTGAGCTGACTTGGCCTGAGAGGGCCCACTCAGCCGTCACCGCTTCCAGAGCCGGCGCTCTCGAAGGCTCGGCGGGAAACTGCCCGAGTGGAGCAAGCCGGCTGTCCCGCCGCCCCAGTCGGCAAAGCCATCCTCAGCCGAGCGGTTGTTGCTGACGTTCAGCTTCTCACTCCCGTCCGCGTTCATCACCAGGATTTCGGCGTCGTCCGCATCCGCTTGGGTGTAGACGATCTTGGCGCCGTCGGACGACCAGTCGGGACTAAGGTCGAACCCCACGTGTGCCGTCACCATGGCCCGACCGGTCCCGTCGCGATTCATCACGGCTATCTCACTCTCCAGCGGATCGTCCAAGAGATTGGTAGTGAACAGGAGGCGCCTGCTGTCGGGCGACCAGACCGGGCCGTCATCCTCAGCCACACCGTTGGTGAGGTTGATCAGCCCACCTCCGTCCGGATTGATCAGCATGATGTCCTTGTCGCCCAGGGTGGCGAAGGCGATTGCGCTCCCGTCCGGGGCCCATGCGGTCTCGAACCCGCCGACATCGGGCGGCGTGATCTTGATGTCTCCGGTTCCATCCGCATTCACTACGTGGATTCCGTTATCACTCAAATTCTCGCTGGCGTAGGCGATTCGCTGCCCATCGGGCGACCAGGAGGGGTACGTCGCCCCCACCACGATCCGGGTTTGCGCCTTGCCGTCGGCTCGCATCACCCAGAGATCCTCGAAGATGTTCTGCCCGGTGGTGCGCTCCCGGAGGAAGGCAATCCGGAGCCCATCAGGAGACCACCGATATTGGCTGATGAAGCCCTGAGCTAGCCGTGCCCGGCCGCTTCCGTCGGCATTCATGACCCAGAGATCGCCAGTGACCACGCTGAACAGCAACTTCTGTCCGTCGGGTGACCACACCGGGAAGAAATCGCCGCCGGCACCGGGACTAAGCCGGGTGAGCCCACTACCATCCGGATTCACCACCATGATGGCGCCGTTGCCGTTCCGGACCGAGGTGAATGCGATGCGCGAGGGCGCGGGAACCCCGCTGCAGGTGACCGCAAAGATCACCGTAGCCGCGCCACCGGCAGGCACGGTCACGCTGCGCGGGTTTTCTCCGCCGACGGTGCAGGTCGGCTCCACCTCGGCGAGCAGGACTGTGTGGTTTCCGGCGGCGAGGAGTGGTACGGTAATCGAGGCGTTGGCGCCGATCGCCTGAGCGGCGCCCCCATCGACCGTGACCTGGTAGCCGTCGGGCTCGTGGCCGGTCGTGCTGGCCTGGATTTCCAGACTGCCGGTCACCGGCGGCGCCGGAGTGCAGGTGATAGTGAACGTCACGGAGGCGGTTGCTCCCAGGATCACCGTCACCGGCTGGGGATTGCTCTCTGCCACACTGCAGTTGGCTGGCACATCGGCCAGGCCAACGGCGTGGTCACCGGCGGCAATGCTGGGCACCGTCCGCGTGGTGCTGGCCGCCACGCTGCCCTGGGCAGTTCCATCGAGCAGCAGGGTGTAGCTCTCCGGGGCCGGTCCGGTGGAGGCGGTGGTCACCTGAATACTGCCGACCGGAGGCACGCAGGTCACCGCGAAGGCGACGGTCGCGGTTTCCCCGCCGCTAACGGTCACGGTAACGACATTGGCCCCCTGGACCGTGCAGCCTTCGGGCAGCCCGTTCAGGCTTACGCTATGGGAGCCGGTTTCGATATCGGTCAGGGTGGCCGTGGCGTTGAGACCGATCGGGACAGCCGTTCCGCCGTCCAGCGCGTAGTTGTAAGCGCCTCCGGAAGCCGGCTGGCCAGTGGTAGCTGTGGTAATCGTGAGCGTTCCAGTGGAAGGAGGCGCAATACCGCCGCCATCGTCCCCGCAGCCATATAGGACCAGCCCCAGAGCCAGGGCGATCGGTGCACGCTTCAAGCAAGGCCTCCCGGATCATCCCGGTTTCCAGCACGCGGTTTCAGTCTGACACCGGTAGTAAGTAACCAAGGATTGATGAAGCTGCGATGGGCCTGGCTCACAGCGCCGCCCAAGACTTGACCTTTTCTTGATTAGAGGGGCGATCTTCCGGCCGGCTGACAACCTCAGGAGGCGGCAATGGTCCGGAGCTCCCCCCTATCCGGCGGCCCGATGGCAGATACCTTATCTGGTTCAGGTATAAGACTTTTCCGGTTGACCACCAGTGGTACCAGGAGTTCGCGCATGCCGTCTCGCGAACCAGCAGGTTTGCCTTGCCTCGGCGTAGTCGCAGCTTCCAGCCTTCTCCTCCTCGCTTTAAGCGGGTGCGGAGGGGACGGAAGCGGTTTTCAGCTTCCTCCCACCACCGGCACCCTCCAGGTCACCACCACCACTTCGGGCGATGACCCCGATCCGGACGGCTATACCGTTCAGCTCGATGGAGGGGAGCCCCAGCCGATCGGAGTGGCCGCCACCCTCGAGCGGTCCGAACTGGAGCCCCGCGACGACCATACCCTTCGGTTGGATGGGCTGGCCCCCAACTGCAGCGTGGCGGAGAACCCGCGCACGGTCCAGATCACTGCCGGACAAACTACCACAAGCACCTTTGCCGTGGTGTGTACTGCCACCAGTGGCGGTGTGGTGATTACTACTGTCACCACTGGTGCTGCTCCTGATCCTGATGGCTACGGCGTGGTACTGGACGGAGTGGACCAGGGTGTTATTGCGGCCAGCGGTCAGCTCAGTCTCACCGGCCTGGCGCTCGGCAGCCATGTAGTAGGCCTCAGCGGATTGGCGGGTAATTGCAGTCTTGAGGGCGATAATCTGCGGGCGGTGACCGTCGCTCCGGGCAGCAGCGCGGCGGTGGACTATGCCATCACCTGCTCGGCGCCCCCTGCGAATGCGGGCAGCCTGCGAGTCATCACGGTGACCACTGGCGACAATCCTGATGCGGATGGCTACCGCTTCTCGCTGGACCGGGGGGAGAACCAGCCGATTCCGGCGAACGCGACCGCCACCATTCCTAACTTGGCTGCGGGGGCACACCGGGTGCAGCTCTCGGGAGTGTCCGACAACTGCCAAATCCAGGGGACCAGCTCGCGCATAGCCAATGTTCCCGGTGGCGGCTCGACCGATGTGACCTTCAACGTCACGTGCTCACGCGCGGTGGGGTCGATCAGGGTGACGGTTTCTACCAGTGGGAGCCCAGCCGATCCCAATGGTTATCAGATCACTCTGGACGGCGGAGCAGGGCAACATGTGGATACGGATGGCTCGCTCCGCATCAGCGACGTGCCTGTGGGAAGCCACGCGGTGGCGCTGGGCGACATCGCCACCGGCTGTACTGTGACTGGTGGATCGTCCCGCCAGGTAGAAGTAAGAACGGGTGGCACCGCCGAAGTCAGGTTTACCGTTACTTGCAGCGCGACGAGCGGCGGGAGCGGCAGTATCCTGGTCACGACGGAGACCCTCGGATCAGATCTCGATCCCGATGGGTATACCGTGCTGGTGGACGATAGCCAGCTCGGGATTGTCCAACCCACTGACCAAGTGGCCATCCATGATATCG
>JBJMPB010000542.1:0-5936 GCA_045803455.1 Gemmatimonadales bacterium
CCTAACGGGCTCGCGCCGGGCGTACCGCCGCTCCCAGCGACTACGACCAGCGACACGCCCATCCGAGCCGTCGCGCTCTCGAGGTCGGATAGAGAAGTTGCCCGCTGCACCTGAAATCCGGCATCGCGAAGCAGGAGCGAGGTGACCCGGGCGAGATCCTCGTCGGCCAGGAAGATCACGGCTTCACCGCGATCCGCCGCTCGCGGCGGGTGGGCCGGCCGCGACAGATCGAGCATCCGAACGCCGGACAGGTACTCTTTGCTGCGCGCTTCGCGCAGCTCGCCGATGCGTTGCAGGATATCGCGGACTCGGCGGAGGGCGTGGCGGATACTCTCCAGGCCCTGGCGCCGCTCCTCGACGTCTCCCTCCAGATCAGTCAGTAGGAGGTCCACATGGGCAAACGCCGCCATCAGCGGATTGTTGATCTCGTGATGCAGGGTGACGCTCATCTCACCTACCGCGGCCAGCCGCTCCGCCCGCATCAGGTCCTGCTCGGCCGCCGCCAACGCCTTGCTCAGCTCCCGGTTGCGCCGGACCCGCTCCAGGATCTGGGGCAGCAGCTCGGCCAGAGCGGAGTCCTTCGCCAAGTAGTCGTCTGCGCCGAGACGGAGGGCCGATGCCGCAAAGGCCTCGTTCCCGTGTGCGGTTACCAGAATGACGGCCGGAGGTGACGGTTGGGCGCGAATGGCGGCGAGCACATCGAGACCCCTCGTATCCGGCAGTTGTTGATCCAGCAGGACGATGTCCACGTCGTTCAGCGAAAGCAGCGCTTCGCGGCCGGTCCTCACCTCAGACGCCGGGCCGAGACCATTGGCGGCCAAGACGTGCCGCACCAGGCGCACCATGTCCGGATCGTCGTCAACCAGCAGAATGCGGGGCTGGGCGGCATCAGCCATGCGCCGTTGCCTCTCCCGGCCGAAAGCCGACTCGGCCGAACTTCTCCCAATCGGTCTTGCCCCGCCAGGCGTCCCACAGGCCTCGCAGCCGCCAGTACAGGGTAAGCTGGCGGTACCCCAGATTTTCCAGCACGGCATATAGCAGAAGAATCAGGACCTCGCCCCGACGGCTGAAAGGAAGGAGATGGCGCTGGAGCCGGTCCGCCAGGCCGTAGCGGAAACGCCAGGCGCCCACCAGAACTGAAAGGACGTTGACCAGTATACCGTAGCCGAGTGATGCGAGCAGAAATGCCAGCAGATACTCGGTTCCGAACAGCTGCAGGCCGGTTGTCCACTGCATCACGAAGAGCAACAGAATGCAGGCATAGCCCACAACCTCGACCAGTGGGCCGTAGTACTCGAACAGCCAGAACGCCGGGAGCGCGAACCATCCGATCCGACCGAATCTTGACTGCCAGAGCATGGCGCGGTGATACCGCAAAGACTCGCGGAGTCCGCGATACCAGCGTCCCCGCTGTTTGCGGAGCGATTCGAAGCTCTCAGGGACTTCGGTCCAGGCCACCGGGTGCGGAAGGAAAGCAATGCGCCGGTCGTGCAGCTTGTCCAGGACGAAACGGTGCAACCGCACGATGATCTCCATGTCTTCGCACACGGTGCCGAGACCGGTCCCCACATACTCCTCAACCAGACGGTGCCGCAGGAAGGGGGTGAGATATCCTCCGGCCCGGATCACTATATCCTTCTCGAACACGGCGAAGACGCCGCTCAGGATGAGAATGGCGTGCACCCGGTCGAGACCGGTGCGAGCCGCGGTAAAGGAACGGAGATACTCCACCATCTGAAATCGGGGCAGTGACCGGGTGGGCAGCCCCACTTTCACCACGTGACTGTTGCGCACCGTGCAACCGTTGGCGATGGCCACTTGTCCTCCAACCGCCACCACCCTGGGGTCCTCCTGAATGACGCGCATCAGCTCCTTGAGGGCGCGCTGATCCAGAATCGAATCGGCATCGAGCGAGACGAAGTACGGCGTGGTAGAAGCATTGATGCCGGCATTCATGGCATCGGCTTTTCCACCGTTCTCCTTGTCGATCACGATCAGCTGCATCACCTGAGCCGGAAGAGGAATGGTGGCCCGGTACATGGCCCGGACCGGGGCGGTGGTGATCGCCGGACGGTAGGGTGCGTCGGTCCGGCGCAGCTGAAACGCGGTCTTGAGCCGCTCCAGGGTCATATCGGACGACCCGTCATTCACCACGACTACCTCAAAACGAGGATAGTCGCAGTTGATCAGTCCGGTCACCGTGTCGACGATCGGTACTTCCTCGTTGTAGGCCGGGACGATCATGGTGAGCGGCTTGGTGAGGTCGGCCTTATCGATCAGGTCGAGGTCTTCGATGAAGTGTCCCGCCACCCGCCGGCGGACCTCCCGGGCGGACAGCGCGATGAGCCACAAGGTGTACGTGTTGTAGAGAACGAAGTACGCCAGGAACAGTGGCTGGATGGAGAGGACCAGCGCGATCAGTACATACGCCAGTGTGCTGATCATGGCGCGCCTCCCGCGAGGTTGGCCAGGGACAGCTCGAGCGCGCCGGCCACGCGATGGCGCACCGCCGGCGCCGGATCGGACCGGGCCACCTCATGGGCGACATCGTCCTGAATCAGGGCCAAGGCCAGGCCGGCGGAGAGGCGCCGGTCCTCCGACGGGGCGGTGCGGGCGACGTGGCGCAGCGACCCAAGCTCGGCGCCCTGGCGTACCGCATCGGCAGCCACCCGGGTGTCGAGATCGGGTGGTAACGGGAGGGGGACACCTTGCAGCAGCCGGGCAATGTGCGCCGCGGCCCGCACTGCCATGTCGCTGTCGGACTCGAGGTGCTCCAACACCAGCAGCCCTTCGGGTCCGACCGGGCCAGCGGAGCCGAGCTTCAGGGCAATCTCTCGTCGAACCTCGGGCTCGGGGTCCTGCCGCATCCGATCCAGCAGCTCGTATCGCTCGGCTGCAACCACGGCCCCGAGGACAATGCGGCGGACCGAAAGCACCGGGTCGGCGGAGAGGGCCTCCAGCGCCAGCGGTTCGGCCGAATCCGGCCGGTGCCCCCAAATCTCCGCCACCGCTTCCCGTAGTTCGGGTGCAGCACTGCGGGAAAGCGGGCTCAGCAGCGTCTGAACCTCGGGGTGATGGATGTACCGCGCGATCCGGGTAATCAGCACTGCCCGGCTGGTTTCCAGCGGAGCCAAGGCCATGTCGCGGAAATCGGAGAAGTGCTCTTCGGCCAGCGCACCCACCGCTGCGAGCACGGTGGCATCATCATCCGGCTTCAGGGCCTGAATCAGACGGGGAAATGCACGGGAGGCAGGGACCCTTGCGAAGAGGCTCACCCCAGCGCGGCGGACCATCATGCTGGGATCGCCCAGCGCACGACCTCCAAAGCTGAGCAGCTCATCCGGGTCGAGCAGCTCGCCGATGGAGCTCAGGGCCGCGGTCCGGACTTCAGGATTGGGGTCGCCTCGCACCAGCTGAAGCAAGGCGCTTCGGCTGTGCTCCCCCTGGAACGTGCGGAGGCCGCCGATGAGTCGTACCCGTTCACCCGGATCGAGCACGCCGCGGAGCCCGTTGGCCAAGGAGACTTGTGACTGGGCTGGAGACTCCGCTGCCAGCGCGCGAAGCTCGACATCACTGGTGCGAGGCAGCCTTCGGCTGAGCAGCCGGTACCATGGGTCGTGCTTGATACGCTCGCGCAGCAGCTCTCGCACGGAAGCTTGATCCGACATCTCCAGCACCAGCACAACCAGGCTGCTGCGGTCATACGCGCCGGCCGCGAGAATCGCTGCCGCTCTGACACTGGCCGGCTCATTACGACGCGATGCAGCGGTGAGCACAGCCTCACCTCCCGGGCTTCTCAGGAGACCGATGGCGAGCGCCGCCCGTTCTCTCACCAGTGCGGCAGGGTCCCCCTGCAGCAGCGCGGTGAGCTGCCGGCTCTGCTCCCCCAGCCCGAGCCGAGCGCAGACGTCGATGGCGGCTGCCCGAACTGGTGCAATCGGATCGCCCAGGGCAGAGCTCAGTGTTTCCGTCAGCTGTTCCGGAGGCGGTGAAGTTCTCCGGTCGCATCGGCCAAGCGCCTGAATGGCCGCTGTCCGAACCTCCGGGTCAGGATCGGCGGCCAGTCGGATTAGATAGTGGACTCCAGTGTGCCATCGGACCCGGCCAAGGTTCCGGGCCAGCGCGAGCCTGCTCTCGGGATCATCGTGCTGGATCAATCGGTCGATGAGCTCGCCCAAACTGGCACTGTCCAGACGGCTGATTGCCCGGGCAATGCCGTCCTTCAAGTCCGCGCCCGCTTGATTCCAGGCCGCCAGCAGCAGCGGAACCGCCGCGCGATTTCCCAGTAGCCCGAGGGAATGGGCTGCCGCCAGACACACCTCACGTTCGGGATCGCTCAGGAGCTCCGCCAACGGTGGGACCAACCCACCAGCGCCAGATCGACCCGCCGCGAGTGCTGCGGCCGAGCGCACTGCGGGGTCGGAATCGCGCAGCAATCTGAGGAGATCGGGCTCCGCCGCGGTGCCGCCGATGGCGGCCAAAGCGGCAATAGCCGTGGTTCGTATCGCGGGATCGGGATCGTTCGTTTGCTGTTGGAGAATATCCAGCGCGCTACCGTCCCCGCTGTCGCCGATCAGCCTGATGGCCGCAATCCGGACCTCTGGGTTGGCATCCCTCACACCAGAGAGGGCCACCGGGAGCGACCCCGCTGCCCGAAGTGCCCGAATTGCCTCCAAGGCCGAAGCGCGCAGCGCCGGTTCCGGGTCACCTGAAGCAACCCTGATCAGCTCAGGACCCAGGTCGCGCCGGTGAGATTCGCGAACGGCCTTGATCACCGCGTGCCGTACCACCGGGGAGGGATGAAGCAGAAGCTCGGTCAGCAGCTCTCGAGTCCCCGCCGAGGCCAGCCGGCTCAGCGTGTCGGCCGCCTCCTCTGCCCCTTCGTTCTGCTCGATGCGCCGGAGCAAGGCCGTGGGCACGCCCAACCGCTCGAGTGATATGGCAGCCTGTTGGCGAATCTGGGGGTCGGGGTCGCCCAGCGCGACGACGAGGGGGCCCTCGGCGGACGGACCGATCTGCTCCAACGCCTCGACTCCGCGCAGGCGAACCCACCAGGCGGGATCGCCCAGAGTTCGCACCAGACGATTCACCACCTCGGGGCCACCGAACTGACCCAAGGTCGACGCGATGCGAACCCGGACAAAGGGTGCCGGATCAGTGAGAAGGTGATCCAGCAGTGGCTGAAGCGCCCGCCGATCGCCTAGCCGGCCCAGTGCCGTAGCCGACTTGGCCCGCACCTCGTCGTCGGGGTCATCCAGACTGCGAATCAGGACGGGAACCGCGGCTTGGGCTCCGACTTCACCCAGCACGTTGGCGGCCCAGGCGCGAGCGGTATGGCGATCTGAATTGTGGAGCAGAGCCAGCAACGGCTCGACGACGACGTCGCCATGACGAGTTAGGATGTCGGCGATACGGGGGGCCAGCCAGGGGTCGGCCTCGGCCAGCGCGAGGACCAGCGACTCCACGGCGTGAGGATCGGCTATTCGGGCCAGCGCCCGCAGCGCGATCTCCCGCACGTCGGCGTCTTCAGTTTGCGTCGCCTGAACCGTCTCCAGCAGGACGGGCACCGCCTTGGCGCTGCCGACCCGTCCCAGTAGCTCGGCGGCAAAAGCTCGGTCCCGCCATTTGCGCGCGGTGCGAAGTTTCTCGATGTACTTGTCGACCAGACCGAGCTGGTCGTAAACCTCGAGCAACCACGCTGGCCGGCCGGTGGCGCTACGAGCCTGCTCCTCGAGCACCGCTTCGAGGGCGTCCAGGTCGTACAACGTGCTCATCTGGTTGATGGTGGGCTCGAGCAGTGCCCGGTCCCGGGTGGCGAGTTGGGAAACGAGCTCCCGGTAAAGTCCCTTGCGTGTGGCGAGCCGGCGTTCGACGAAATCCAGGTAGGCGGTGTAGAGGAGCCAGGCCAGAATGGTGAGCAACACGACCGCGAGCAT
>JBJMPB010000604.1:0-2853 GCA_045803455.1 Gemmatimonadales bacterium
AGTCGAACAGGGTCGGCGCGCCGTCGAGCAGGCAAATATTGCGTAGGATGAGATCGCCATGGCATCGGCGAACCTTTCCCGCCCTGCGCCGAGCCTCGAGAAGGTCGGCGTGCCGCTCGAAGCCATGCCGGAACGCCTCCGCAAAGACCTCCGCGTGTTCAGCCGAGACGAGGGACGTAGCGCGCAGCGCCTCGTCGTTGATCTTGAGCACTGCGGCAACGCCAGTGGCACCACCATGATCGAAGCTGACGACGGCATCGCGATGGAAGGCCGCGATCCGGCGGGCGAGATCTGTCACCAGCGTCGGCGTGAGCGCTCCCCGTCGCGCCATGTTGTCGAACAAAGCCTCCTGCGCGAAGCGACGCATCTCCACCACGGCGTCGACGAGACACCCCGTCCCATCCAGGGCCAGTCGTCCGTCTGTCTCGCGCGTGATCCGGCGCACGCCGAGATACAGGTTGGGCGCCGTGCGGCGGTTCAACCGAAGCTCGGCATGGCAGGCTGCGAGCCGGCGCTCGGCTGTCGAGAAGTCCAGGTAGGGAAAGCGAACGGCGCGCTTGAGCTTCAGGGCGCGGTCGCCCCCAAGGACAACCACCGAAATGTGGGTCGAAACCGTTTCGACCGACAGCCCCAGGCCCGTGGCTTTAAGAAACGTGATGGTCTCACTCTGGTCCTGGACGGTCATGCGATGCTGTCGTGTGGGCGAGCTAGGTGAGACGGCATTCGCCATGTGGTCCGCTCATCCCACGCTGCACAGGCTGGAGATCTGTTGCTCATCCGCGAGCAGGGCTGGGAGATAAAATCCTGGACTTGATAGACAGTCAGCGCCCGTTCGAAAGCGCTGAGGCGGATCAGCGGCTCGGTTTCAAGGACGGTGCTTATGGCTTCCACTTTTGGGCGCACCGGGAGTTGGTGAGGTTAAAAATAGGGTCTCCGCTCGTACAGCAGCATGATCCAGTGTGGGACGGTGATGATGGTGCTGAGAGGCGAGCGGCAGATCAGGGATACTGGGGCTTACCGCAGCTCGTTTCGAAGAAAGGTCCGCGTGCGCCCCTGCCCGACGCTGTCGTCCCGCGTCCAGACTAACAGCGCCGCGACAAACACAGCCGTCAGCGTGATCTCCTCGCGGCTGGCCCGCCGGGTGCCATACGGAGCAGGCAACTGCGCCGCCTCGCGTAGCCAGTGGATCACCCGTGATAAGTTGAAGATCATCGGCACCCAGTGGTGCGGGTGTGGCAAGTGCATCTTACCGCGCAGCATCTGCGCCGTTACCCGCTGATGAGGCGCGAGCGCATCGAACCACGCCAGCAGGCAGATCTCGATGCGCCGCCAAGCGGGCTGCTGGAGGAAGTCGGCGGGCTTGGGAGCCACCATGGCCTTGAGCCCACGCAGGAACCATGCGTCGGCGACACTGTCGAGATCGCGGTAGTGGTCAAGCACCTCGGCAGGTGAGGTATGCAGCCGGTCAGCGACCTCGTGCAGACGCACAGCTGACCACTGGCCCTTCTCTGCGGCAAGCTCCAACGCGGCATCCAGGATCGCCGCACGCATGTCCCGGTCGGGGTCCTGAGTGGTATCGAGAGCTGGGGTGTCGCCCTGGGGCATGATCCAGCGCCGCATGACCGTCGTGCGTGGACCTGCATCATACTGCGGTTGCAGCTGCGTGTCCCGATCCCGCGCCGTTCAAGCGCCTGTGCCGCAGGTGGCAGGCTTTCACCAGCCATGCCATCCTGAGACTGGGGCTCTTCTGACGGGAGGAGGCCATGTACGCGGTCATCCGAAGGTTCACCCGTATGCGTTCGGTGCCCGAAGCCGCGCGCCGGGCCGAGACCGGGATTGGGCAGATGCTGAAGCAGTGTCCGGGGTTTCGGGGCTACTACATCCTGGATGCGGGTGGCGGAGTGGGAGCCTCGGTCACCCTGTTTAACACGCAGGAGGCTGCACTGGCTGCGAATGCAAAAGCCCTAGCCTGGATCCAGGCCAGCTTGGCCGATTTGATCGACGGCGAGCCTGAGATCACCTCGGGCGAGGTGCTGGTCGCCATCACTGCGTGACAAAGCCGCTCGCTGCCGCGAGGAGGCGGAGCTTCTCCTCACCCTTGAGTAGTCTGTGAGCCGGGCCGATCCTGCCTTTTCCGCCTGGCTTGTGGCCATGATGACCCAGGTCGCTGTGGATCCAATGCCGCTGGCCGCCTGAGATAGCGCGGCATTCATCCAGCGCTGGCCGGCGGGTCTCCTGCTCTTGCTTTGATCGCCAGACAGGCCTTGCGCCATGCGCGGAGCGGTCTGGTCAGGGCTCCCGGGGAGCTCCTCCTGAGTGTTCCTTGCGCCACTCCCACGGTGGCCTGAACCGGCCCGCCCAGATCCCGAGGCCGCGTGACCGGGCTAACTCCTCGGCAGCGAGATAGCGGGTGCTGTATGCGCGGTACGAGCGCATGCTGAGCATGGACCTCCTCGATGGAGAGCCCGCCGGCATAGTGAGCACTGCGCGAGTGGTCGGCCACCCCGAAGTAGGTGTAGCCCCGCGCACGGGTGGCCTCGGCCATTTCGGCGAGCGTGTTGGCACCATCGGAGAAATCTGTGTGGCAGTGGAGCAGCCCCTGGATGTCCCGATCCGTCACAAGCGCAGGCAGGCGCTGGGCCAAGGCTAGATCGAGCTTGCCATGGCCCTCTCGCAGTTCGGGTTCGATGAAGGGCAGTCCAAAAGCGGCATAGACGTCCGCTTCGCTCGCACACGGGATGAGCTCATCCTCCCGATGGAGGCCTCTCCGATCGAGCCGGAGCCCGCGTTGGTCCGCAAGCGCCTGAACGTGCGCGGCGGAGCCGGTTGCGAACAGCAGCGCGACCCCGTACC
>JBJMPB010000621.1:0-6177 GCA_045803455.1 Gemmatimonadales bacterium
TCTCTGCGATGCTCTCTCCTATGCTCGCCGCTACCAGCCCGCCGCGGTGATCGACATTGCCACCCTCACGGGGGCGATCGTTGTCGCTCTGGGACATACTGCGGCAGGTGTCATGGGCAGCGACGAGGGATTGATCGAAGAGGTCCGCGCGGCCGGAGAAAAGGCGGGGGAGCGGGTCTGGCCGCTGCCGCTCTGGGAGGACTATCGCGAGCTGATGAAGTCCGATATCGCCGACGTCAAGAACAGCGGCGGGAGGCCCGCCGGCAGCATCTCGGCCGGCTGGTTTCTGCGCGAGTTCGTGGATGGATTTCCCTGGGCCCACCTGGACATCGCCGGCACGGCGTACACCGACCGGGAGGAGCCTACCAGGGTAAAAGGACCGACGGGAATGGGGGTGCGGCTGTTTACCGAATTCGTGCTCGGAAGAACAGCGGTGAGCGGTGAGCGGTGAGCGGTAAGCGGGGCCTGCGTTGGAACCCAGGTGCGCGGTTCTTGACCGCTCTAAGTCTCTCGGCTGTGGTACACTGCTTCCCGCTGCTGTCGTTGTTCCCGCTCACCGCTCACTTCTCACCGCTTACCTTGTTGGCTCAATTCCCGGACGAAGAGGCCGAAGACTCCGCCTCGGCCGATTCTGCCGCCGCTGACACCTTCAATACCACAGAGCGATACCTCAGGGAGCAGGCCGAGGGAAATGCGCAGGTGCCGGTGCTTCCCTTCCTCAGGGTGGAGGGACCGAGGCCGGCATTGACGCGGATCGTCTTTACCCGGGATTCGATCGAGTGGGGACACGCGGCCACACTGGGCGATCTCCTGACCCAGGTTCCCGGAGTCTATCTCTGGCGCGGTGGTTACATCGGCCGGCCGGAGCCGGTGAACTTCCAGGCTCGGGGCGCCTCTTCGGTCGAGTACTTCCTGGACGGCATGCCCTATGTCGCCGCTGGAATCGACAGCGTAGCGGTGGATCCGGTACTGATTTCGCTGGTGTTCCTCGATCGTATCGAGGTGGAGCGCTGGCCGGGCCAGCTTCGGGTACATCTGTTCACCCGGCGCAACGAGCGCCTTGCTGCCCGGTCCCGCATCGCCATTGCCCGAGGCGACAACAGCTTTGCCCGCTACGACGCCGCGCTCGAGCGTCGCTTCACTTCGGGCCTTGGGTTTACCCTGGCCGGAGATTATCTGAGCTCGCCTACCGAGGCGGTGGTCGGCAGCGCCTACTCCAACACTCAGCTCTGGGCCCAGGGCAGTTATCACCCCACCTCGTGGGTGGGTCTGCAGTATCAGCTGATCCGCAGCGCGCCCAACCGGCATCCCTTCGTGATCAACGACGCTGGGGCGGAGGACACCATCGGTCCGGGCTACAAAGCCAAGCGCACCGATGCACAGCTCCGGCTATCGATGCGCAAAGAGCTCAACGAGCTTGGCCCCCGAGCCGACATCACATACTCCCACAGCTCCTGGGACGGCGATGGCCTGGATCAGCAGATTGATCAGCTGGGCGGGCTCCTCAGTTATCGGACGTCGCGGTTTTCGTTGGGTGGCTCCGCTTTTCACCGGACCCGCTGGACACCACTGGATGCCAGGATCAATGCGGGGCTCAACCCGGTCGGTCCCTTCAGCGCCAGCGCCGAGCTGGTGCACCTGAGGCACTTCGGCGGGAGGGCCAGCGATTATGCACCTCTCGCGGCGGGACTGGAGCCGTTGCGAGGACTGGCGCTGACCGGCAGCGCGCGCTTGGGCAAGATGGTTGCTGCGCCTGCGATTCTCACCGATCCGGAACAGGACGTGCACGACCTGCAAGCCGCGTTGGGCTGGGGCCGAGCGCGCCTGGGGTTTCAGGTTTCCTACGCCCGCACCTCGGCGTTCAGTCCGCTCGGCTATGCCGATTTTCCTGAAGTTCCTCAAGTCGGTCCTTCATCCAGTACGGAATGGATCACGGCGTCGGTCCGGATCGCGCCGCTGCAATGGCTCACCCTGGAGAGCTGGTACAGTGATCCTGTGGGTGACGTGGCTCCGGAAGGACTTCCTCCTACTCATTCGATGAACGCGGCCACCATCCGGTCGAAATTCCTCCGTCAGTTTCCCAGTGGCATTTTCGATCTGAAGCTGCGACTCAGCCTGGAGACGTGGGGAACCGGCGTGATCGGACGGGATTCTCTGGGAGCGCCGATCGAATTGCACGGGGCCACATTCTTGCGCAGCCTGATCCAGCTGCAGCTCGACCGCTTCTACATCTATTGGGATCGAACCAACCTGGGCTCCACCGACTTGACCTACGTGCCCGGTTTTCGGATTCCGAGCTATGGCAGCAATTTCGGGGTGAGGTGGGAGTTTGCGAATTAGTTTTCAGTCCCCAGTCCTCAGTTCCCAGAAATCAGATAACTGGTGTCTGAGGACTGCCGACTCCCACTGTGTTACCCATCACTGTCTCTCCAAACTCTGCGGGTACCTTATAGCGGTACCACGATGGAGCGGCGACTTCAGGAGAGGAGAGGAACTATGTTCGGATTCGGCAACAGGAACCGGGGCCGCCGGGTGAGAAACGATACTTTCGGCGGCAGCAGGATACGGAACGCGGCATTGGCCGGGGTTGGAATGCTGGCCTGGCGCTGGTGGCGTAACCGGCAGGGAAACGCGGCCCGTCCCACGACCTACCAGGACAGGTCTTTCAACGACACCTCGACTGGATCAGCCGGGGCACTCTAGCAACTGCCTAGAATGTAGAAGAGGTGGTGGTGCTAAGTTCTTGCACACCACCTCTTTGTGCGTGCTGGTTCAGGTTGTTTGAAGCCTATAACCGGTATCCTACCACGGTTCCCGGCCCGGTTCTCAGGAACAGCATTCCCGAAATGTCATCCACGGCATACACCGGCTCCTTGTCTTTCCCCAGATCGATTCGCGCCCGCGGCTCGGCACTCACCTTGTCGACCTGAAGCAGCACGTTGCCCTTGCCTTCGGGCGACTTGGTCAACATGAACACGGAGCTCGGCACGGTGAGTGACGCCTTGAAGCGTCTCGTCGCCATGGCTGCTGACTGATGGGCGTACCCCTGAAGCTGGGCTCCGCCCTCGGAGTACGCCGTGGCCAGCTGGCTGGTGATTTGTTTGGCGGTGGCATCGGTAGCGCGGCGAGACGCATCCGCAAAGGCATCGCCGTAAGCGGAGGCCGCCGCGCCGTAGAGTCCGGCCCGAACGGCATTGATGCCATGCAGAGCGCGAAGTAAACCGGACAGCTGGGGGGCGGGGTAATAGACCTGCTTTCTCACCTGACCATCGCGCCCGAGAACGACCAGGTTCTGCGGGGCGATGAGCACAATGCCCTCGGGCCTGATCTCCATGTCAACTGGATCCTCACCGCCTTCCAACTTGATCTCGCCGCCGCGCGGCTCGAAAGTGCCGGACTCGCGATCTACCGCATACAGCTGGCGGTTCTTGTTGGCGAAGACGTACATCGTCCGGCCCTCATTGGCATGCAGCAGCCGGTAGCGATCGGCCTTGTACCCGGTTGTACTCATCGGCTTTCCACTCTCGATGGCATCCTTGTATCCACGCTCGCCGGTGTTCAGGTCGATGAAGTTCACCTCGGCATTTGTGTTCGCATCCGGCCGAGTCACATAGAGCAAACCCGAACGACTCAGCTCGGCATAGTCCAGCTGGCCTTTGATCTTGACGTCCTTCTTGAGGCGCAAAGTCGCGGTCGCGACATCGAGCACATTGACGAACGTCTTCGAATCAGCATCGACCGCGAGCACCGCGGACTCACCGGTCTCGAGCGCGTCGGTGACATTCCCCCGCATCTTGATCGGCTTCGGGGCGATGGTTTTCCCGTCGTCATAGCGGGCCACATTCAGGCCAGTCTGTACTACTCCATTGGATACCGTTCGGCTGCCGGAAAGCTCTCCCTCCGGTGCCGCTTCGGGCAGAATGATGATTCCCGCCGAGTGCTGTACGATGTCATGAATCCACCCATTCACCGTGGCGGGCTGGGCCCAAAGCGGCTTGCCGTCGCTCAGGCGATAGGTCATCAGCCGATCGTCAAAGCTCACGTAGATGCGGTCCTTCTTGGAGATCGACGGGTAGAGTCGCACGTGCTTGGCTGGATTGCCGGGCCGGGCCGTGGGTAGGGCGGCCGACCAGCGGATCTCTCCCGTCCGGGCATCCAGCGCCCGAAGACCCATGAGGGTGTGCACCACGATCATGTCCGGTCCAGCCTGCAATACTTCGAGGGCAGTGGCCTCTGAGACCTTCTGTACCAGGCCCTGCATCAGTCCGCCCAGCCCCTTCTTCTTGGGCTCGGTCTGAACGAATAGCGATTCGCTGGCCCAGCGCTGAGCTCCGCTCACAAGGTCGTACAAGGCAACCACCGGTGGGCCGGCCTGTCGTCGGCCATGCACCAGAAGGGTGCCGGTCTGTGGCAGAACGCGACGGGTGATGACATCCGCCAGCTCCAGACGTCGGGAATCGAATACCACGGAGCCGGTCACCGGATCAAAGATCAGCAGCAGCCCTGGGCGAGCCGCTTCCATGAGGATAGAGCCTTGAACAATCCGGAGGCTGTCCTGGGGCAAACCGCCCAGCTCGGGCTTCTCCCAGAGAACCTGGCCTCGGTCGATGTCGATCCCGGTCAAGGCGTCATCGGTAGAGATGAGCAGTGTTCCTGCGGGCGTAACCTGCTGCCAGCGGAGGTCCTGCTTCAGCTTCAAGGTCCACACCGGGTTGGCCTTGCCGGGCGCGGCCGGAACGGCAACCCGGGCAGCGGCGGACGTAACGGTTTGCCCCTGGACAGCTGCGGTCAGGAGTGCGCCGAGGAGGAGCGTGAGGCCCGTCCTGAGCAGAAGGGATGGGATGGTCCGTTGAAGGGTCACAGCAGTCCTCGTCGCGGCGGTCCGGGGGCCAAAAGGCAGGCTATTCAGGGCAGATGCTGTGCCAGTGGAGCTGGGAGCTGGATCACTCCGAGCTCCTAGCTCCAAGCTCCTGGCTGGATTAACTTTCAAGGCTGTTCCGGCTCAAGGGAGGACGCTTGCCGTACAGCATGACAGGCTTCGGCGCGGCGGAGGGCCCGGTGGCCGGACGACGGCTTCGGGTCGAGATCCGAACCGTGAACCACCGCTACTTCAATCTTTCGGCGAAGCTCCCCGGCGATCTCAGCGCCCTCGAGGTGGAAGTGCGCGATCGATTGCGACGCGACTTCGACCGGGGCCACGTCACGGTGCAGGCGCGCTGGACCGAGAACCTGGAAGCGGACCCCGGATTTGGGCTCGACCTCGAACGGGCCCGGCTGGTGGCCGATCGGCTTCGGGAAATGCAGTCGGCGTTGGGTCTGGGCGGTGAAGTGACGGTCGAGCTGGTGGCGCGCCAACCCGACGTGCTGACCCACGCCAGCAACGGCTCGGTTGAGGTCCCGTGGACCGAGGTCGAGCCGGTGGTTGCCCGAGCCGGCCAGGACTGCAGGGCCATGCGGGCTCGCGAAGGCGCCGCGTTGACCGCCGAGCTCCACCACCGGCTGGTTTTGCTGGAGCAGGGGGCAGAGCAGATTGCTGCCCGCGCGCCCGAACGGCTCGTGCGGGAGCGAGACCGGCTCCGCAGTGCAGTGGCCCAGCTGCTCGACGGGAGGTCGGTAGATGAAGAGCGGTTGGCCCAGGAGCTCGCGTTCCTGGCCGACAAGCTGGACATCACCGAGGAGCTGGTGCGGTTCAAGGCTCATGCTGCAGCGGTGCGTGAGGCGCTGGCCAGCGATGAACCCATCGGAAAGCGGCTCGGCTTCCTGGCGCAGGAACTGGGGCGCGAGGTGAACACGATGGGCTCCAAGGCAGGCGATGCGGAGATCGCTCAACACGTCGTGGCGATGAAGGGCGAGTTGGAGAAGTTCCGGGAACAGCTCGAGAATCTCGAGTGAAGCCGTTTTTCCTGGTGCTTTCTGCTCCGTCGGGTGGCGGAAAAACCACGATTGCCAAGATGCTGTTGCAGGGACGGGAGGATCTCGGCTACTCCGTCTCCGCAACCACCCGGCCCAAGCGCCCCGATGAGCGGGACGGCGTGGACTACCACTTCCTCTCCCGCGAGGAGTTCATCCGCCGGCGCGACCAGGGAGAATTCCTGGAGTGGGCCACGTACGGTGGCGAGCTCTACGGAACGCTCAAGAGCGAGATCGAGCGGATCTTTGCCAGTGGCCGGAACGCGG
>JBJMPB010000655.1:0-3397 GCA_045803455.1 Gemmatimonadales bacterium
CGATCCAGCTGCCGATCAAATTCACTTTGGTTCTGAACCTGAAGACTGCTGGCGAACTCGGCGTGAGCATGCCGTCGTCACTCCTCGTGCGTGCCGATCAGGTAATTGAGTGACCCGCGCTCTCCAATTGTGTTGTCGGCAGCCGCAGCGGTGACCTGGACGCGAAGCGCTCCGTCCGTGCTGACCGTGCCAGCGAAAACTGGGTCCTCCTCTCTCTTGCGCTTCGGCGTGCTCTCGCCCGTCACAGGTGTTGTACCGGACCACCCCGAGAGCCCCCGAGAGCACGTGCAGCATTTGACCGAGGAAATGGGTGTGCCAGGCTGTACGTGCGCCGGGGTTCGAAGTTACGCGCATGACTTTGACCCTAGCGGGTTCAGGCGCCTCAAGCAGCGGTCCTGCCAGGCCGTGCCGGTGAACCACTCGCTGTGGGCCGAACGGTCGAGGCATCCGAAGCCGACCTAAATCTCCATGGATTTCATCTCCTCACAGAGGCGAGGGGGTCCCCCGAGAATGCAAGGGACGGACTTTCCCTGGGCTGTTCCGGATGAGAGAATGTGCTGCCCCGATCGGCGCGGCTCGTGGGCGATGGCCCGAGGAGCTGGCCCACACTCATTCGCCTCACTTCTTTTCGGTCACACTTCGTTTCCAGAGGTCCCACGCCCGAAGGTGGATTTGGTCAAGCACCTTGTTCGCCTTCTCGCCTTCCTCAGCCTCCAGGAACGTAATGGGCCCGCCAAGTGCAATCGCTTGGCTCTGCAACCGAGCATTCACCTCGGTGTAGATCGCTCGGAACACGGTCAGGGGCAGGGCCGGGCCCACCACCACATCTCCGTGACCGCGCATGAGCACCACCGCTTTATCTCCCAGCACCTCGGCCAGCGCTTTGCCGAGATTGGGACTGCTCACCAGCATGTCGGTCATGCCGGCCACCTTGCGGATGTCGTAGACCGGCACCCCTTGGGCCAGAAACGCCGAGATGTGGTACATCGCCCGCATGGGCACCTGACTGGCCCCGAACGGGATCACGCCGGGCGAGTGGCTGTGGACCACCGCATTCACGTCAGGACGGGCCTTGTAGACTTCAGCGTGGATGAAGCGCTCGAGAAACACGGCCCGGCCGCGCTGGTCAGTGGGGTTACCGTCCAGGTCGAATTCCATGATGTCCTCGACCTTGACCAGGGCTGGCGCGAGGGAGCGTGACATCAAGAACCGGTTGGGATTGCCGGGGTGGCGTATGCTGACGTGCCCGAAGGCATCGAGCACACCCTGATCAGCGAGGATGCGGTTCGCCGCAACGAGGTCGTCGGTTACGGCCGCACTTGGGGCAGCGCTCGGTCCCGGCTGGGCGGTTGCACTGGAGAGGGCGCCCGGGGCGGAGAGGACGGCTGCAACCATCACCAGAGCGGCTCGCCTGCGGCTCAAACTCATCGGCATGCGCCTTTTCTGCTAGGCCGGCTGCGGTTGGCCAGCAAAAGCTCGAACCCCGCCTTCAGGTGAGCTCGAACCTGAGCTCTCCCAGCTTTTCCAGGCTGCAGGCGAGCTTATCGCCGGGCTTAAGCCAGACCTGCTGGTCCTTGGGCTTCCCGTACACCACGCCCTGAGGCGTGCCGGTGAAGTAAATATCCCCCGGCTTCAAGGTCATCATCTTGGAGGCAAAGCTGATGAGCTGCCGGCAGTTGAAAATCATATCGTTGGTGCTCCAATCCTGCCGGGTCTCGCCGTTGACGCGTGTCTCCAGACGCAAGTTGTTCGGGTCACCCACGAGATCGCTGGTCACGAGGTAGGGGCCCAGTGGGGCGAAGCCGTCGCACGATTTCCCGATCAGAAACTGTGTCGTGAGGTACTGAAGATCCCGGGCCGTGAAGTCGTTGCCGGTGCAATAACCCGCAACATAGTCGAGGGCATCGGCCTCGGAGACATTCCGCGCTTCCTTGCCCATCACGATCACGAGTTCGACCTCGTAGTCGAACTGCTTGGCTACATCGACGGGCAGCTTGATCGTGCCGCCGTGGTGGTTCAGGGCATTGTTGTATTTATTGAACAGCACCGGATTTTTCGGGATGGGGGTGTTGGTCTCCTCGGCGTGCTTGCGATAGTTGAAACCCATCATCACGATCTTCTCGGGGCGCGTGACAACAGGCCCGTACTGAACCGTCTCTTCCCGCAAGAACACGCCCTCAGGCGCCCGGCTGTTGGCTACATCCACCAGCGCCTTCAGCACGCCGCCTTTGCCGTTCTGAAGGAGGTCGTCCATGTCGGTGGGTGCTGGCATGTTCAGGGCTTGTGCGGCTGCAACGACGTCCAGGATGCCCCTGTTGGTCTTCACCCCGAGCCGGTAGCCGCCATCCCGGCGCATGTTCAGCAGCGTCATGCCCCGCGGCATCTCGAATGAATGTTGGGGGTCGGCAACTCGCACTGCATTTGGCTGAGCTGCGACACCTCCGGTCGCGAAGGCTGCGCCCGCCGTTCCGATGAGAAAATTGCGCCGGCTTGCGGCCATTGGGTCCTCCCTCGTCCACTTCATCCTGAAAGAGCGGTTGTCGGAAGCTGGCATGGAAAGCACGGCAGGTCCACTTGGGACAACCGGGCCTATCGAGGCGCGCACTGCACGAGGTGCTTAAGCGCTCTGGCCGAGCAACGCTGCACGGAGGGGCAAGATGAAAGCCGCCACACGAGCCTGACGTGTCAGCAAGATGCCGCCGCCACCAGCCGCCGCAAAGGCTCAGCGAGACGGTTCCAGCACCGCTGAGCAAGACGACGAGGAGCAGGACAGGCGACCAGCGGGGCTGCAATGCGCGATCCGCGAAGGGTCGCGTGCTGCGGCGGGCGCACTTCCTGCACCGCAGGATCGAAGCATTTGCCGGCGTCGGAGGCCTTCTTCACCTCGTTCGACAGCTCGGTCATGAAGGCAAGCTGCTGCTCCATGTCCTCTCGCGTGCCAAGCCGCCCGCCGGGTCCGGGATGACCGGGAATTTGGCGGTCCCACTTCAGCGCCAGGGTGCGCTTGAGGGAGTCCTCCCACTCGACGGGATAGGAGTCGTTCACCGCGAGCCGAGAGGGGACGGCACCCAGCGTGTCAGCCACGCCGTCCGTCTTCACGAGGCAGGGCACGGGCGCGGTCTTGGCCAGCCGCTTCTGCTTGACCAGGAGCTGGAGCGCTTGAAAGCGCCGCCCGCTCGCAGGCACCTCGAACGTGCCCGTCTCCTGGCCTTGCTCGTCCCGCACGGGTCGCACGCTCAGGGACTGCAACAGGCCGCGCCGGGCAATGTCCTCGGCCAGCTCCTCGACGCTCACGCCGGCCTTGATGCGACGCACGTTAGCTTGGCTCAGCACCAGCTTGTTCAGGGGGATGTCGCGCGACGCGCTCAACACGATCTTGGTCATGAGGTTCTCCGCG
>JBJMPB010000670.1:0-4910 GCA_045803455.1 Gemmatimonadales bacterium
GAGCTATTCCTTTCCAGCTCCCAGCTCCCAGCTCTCTAGTTCCCCAGCGGTGTTGAAGCCGAGTAATCCAAACCCGGACACGGATTCGGATCGTTCGGGTTCCGTCCAACCGGCGAGACCGCTGGAGTGTGCGGATTGGCGTTGATTTCGGTGATCCCGTACGGAAGCCGTCCGGGCACCGGGTTAGTGCCGGGAGTGGTGCTGCCCAGGCTGGCCGGAGCCGGCGCCAACGCCGGGAGGCAGGTCCGCTTGTAGTCGTTCCACGCCTCGATGTTCAGGAACAGGGTGACGTACTTCTCCTCCATGATGTTCTGCAGGGTTGCCGGCACCGGCGGTAGCGGAGTGAAGACAATGGGCGTGGTCCCGCGGGCGCCGTACGAGCGCTGCGCGCGGGCGGCATCCAAGAAGGGCTGAGCGGCGCCCTGTCCACCGGTCGCGAATGCCGCCTCCGCCCCGATCAGCTGCGTCTCGGCGTAGGTAATGACCGGCATCCGCACATCCCCGGGATCGGTGTTCTGGTCGATGAAGTTGAACAGCGAATAGTTGCCCCCGGGGTCCGTGGCCCCTCCGGCGCCGACCGGAGAGCCGTTGCCGTTATAGATCCCGGTGGCGGTAACCAGATTTCTCAACGCCCCGGGCCGGTACCCGAAGAATCCCGTGGGTACCTCGTCTCCGGCGGCGTCCGGATCGGGATCGAAGACAGCCTGTTGGAAGTAGAAGTTGAGCCGCTCATCGTTATCGATTCCCTGGATCAGCCGCCGCTTCATGATCTCGACGATGGCGGCGCCGGGGCCGATGTCGGTACGGGTGTTCATGAACTGCCACCAGACGTTCTGGCCGCTGGGCGACTGGTCATGGAACCAGAGCATGTCGTTGGCGGGAGTGTTGATCCCCAGCGGGACCTCAGCCAACGCCAGCGCGTAGTGACTCGGATCTACCTCGGCCAGGTGCATGTGGTACCTGGCCTTCAGTGAGTGGGCCACCTGGGTATAGACCGCTGCGAGTGCGGCGGCGTCACCCCCACGGTCGAGGTAGATCAGCTCTGAGTTGTCCGATGGTGGGCCGGCGTTCGGTGGGGCCGGCGTGGCCGCCAGAAACATGATGGCCGAGTCGAGCTGGGTCAGGACATCGGAGTAGACCTGTAGCTGGGGGTCGAAGGCCGGCGTCAGGTTGCTGGAATCGGCGGCTTCGCGATATGGGATATCGCCCCAGATCGAGGCGGCCATGCCGATCACCAGACCTTCGTACACCTTCCCGATCCCGATGTAGACGGAGTCGTTCACCGAGCGGGCCAGCTGCTGCATCTTCTTGATGTCGAGCAGTCCTCCCCCGCCTTGAATTACGATGGAGGCTCCGTAGACCGAGTAGAAATGCGGATCGATAGTCGAGGGATCCATCTGGTAGAGGTCGTAGCCGATCTGCTGCCGGCTGATCCCAGCAACCTGCTGCACGTACTCCGCCGCGTTACGCGCCAGTTGCCCCTCGAACTGCACCGACTGGAGCGCCTGGATCCCGATGTAGAGCGGTCCCGGACGGGTGAGCTGGGTAATGTTGTTCGGGTCCTGATCGATCCCCGGTCCCGAGAGGAAATCACTGCACCCCGCTGTGCCAATCGCGAGGGCGGCACTCAGCAACAATCTGAGCGAGTGTCTCATAGCTAGGTCCCTCTGTCGTTAGCGGTTCAGGGTGAGTGAGAACACATACGACCTGGTCTGCGGGCTGTTGAAGTAGTCGAACCCGCGCGCTGGACTGGCCGATCCGAGCAGTGAGGTCTCCGGATCTACGCCGGTGTAGTTGGTCCAGGTGTGCAGGTTGCGGCCCGCGACCCGCAGCTCCAGACTGCTGAAGCCGAGCACGCGGCTGACCCAGGGCTGGTCGAAGAGGTATCCCAGCGAGACCTCGCGCAGCTTGACGAAGCTGGCATCCTCGTTGAACTGGGACTTGGGACCGTTGAAGATGCCGCCGCTGCCGGTGAACCAGGCCTCACCGATCGGCACTGCCGTTCCCGCGCCCGGACCGGCCACTGTCTCGCTGCCGAAATAGGTGTCGCCGAACACGAAGTTCCCGCCATCCCGCATGATCTGGGACTCCGTGGATGTACCGAAGTGGGCCAGCGCACCCTTGGTCTGATTGCTGGCCACGCCACCCTGGCGAATGTCGAGCAGCCCCCCGATGGAGAACTTCTGAATCCGGAACGAGGTCCGCACCGAGCCGGTCCAATCGGGATTGGGATTGCCGATCACGTAGTTCCCGGCAACGTCAGGTTGGGGATAGCCGTCGGGCGCGATGTACAGGGCGCCGGCCGGAGCTCCCGCGCACTCCCCAGCGGTGTTGTCCAGATCCACGCCGTTAAAGGAGAGACCCCGCCCGCAACGGATGAAGTCGGTCCCGTAGTAGATCCCGAGCGGCTGATCCTTCATCGCCACGGCCTGAATTCCGGTGAGGCCGTTGTTGCCGCCGCTGATGGGGAAGGGAACGAACTGAACTCCGGCGAGATCGAGCACCCGGCTGCGATTGGTCGCGAACTGGAGACCGAAATCCCAGGCGAAATCCCGCTTGGTTATCGGCCTCACGTTGAGGGCGACCTCGACGCCGGCATTCCGCAGCTCCGCGGCATTGGCCGGCTTCTGGGTGTACCCGGTGCTGCCGGCAACCGGAAGATTCAGGATCACGTCCGACGACACGGCGCGATACCAAGTCATGCCGAGGTCGGCCTTGTCCTGCCACAGTCCCAGATCGAACCCGGTCTCGAACTCCTTGACCCGCTCTGGACCGAGGTCGGTGGTCGGCAGGATGTAACTGGAGATCAGGCCGCCGACGCCGTTCTGCTGGGTGGAAACCGCCGGGCCCCAACCTCCATCGGTGCCGCCCCAGCCCCCCAGCAGCACACTGGACAACAAGTACGGGGCCGGCTGGGTACCGCTCTGGCCGTAGGCCGCGCGCAGCTTCCCGAAGGTCAGGAATTTTTCGGTGCCCTCCGCGCTGCGGTAGAAAGTCCACGCGGCACTGCCCTTGGGATACCAGTTGTGCCGGGTAGTCTCGCCGAAGGTCGAGGCGCCATCGTTCCGGATGGCGGCGGTGAGGAAGAGATTATCGAAAAGATCGGCGCTCACCTGCGCGAAGTACGACTCCAGCCGCACGGTCTGCTGGTAGTCGTACGGCGGCAGCTGGGCCGAGGTGTTGGCCAGGTTGAACGGCTGCTGGGCGATGAGCCCGGTGCCCAGCGTCTGCCGGCTCTGATACTTGTTGGAGTTGAGATTTTGCCCCACGGTAACCGCCCCACTCCAGTTTTGACTGAGCTTGTACCGGGCGGTTGCGGTGAGATTGTGATCAATCTGGAAAGTCTTGATGTAGCCGGCGTTCACCCCACCCACCCCGTTGATGCCCGTGATGGTGGTATTGGAGTTGGACCAGGGCCATCCCTGGGTCCGCTCGTCGTTGGAGTAATCCGCTCCCAGCGTGTATGCAAAGGAGAGCCAGCTGGTGGCGCCGTATTCCATGTTGATGCCGCCGAACGTACGGCTGACCTGGGAGTTGTTGAACGACTCGTTGGCGACGAAGAACGGATTGTCGTATCCCCGCCCGGTCTGCTCCGAGCCGGCCGCGGGATTGGGAAAGCGGTAGGTGCGCTGCAGGGCGGTCACCGGATCCAGGAAGGGCTGGTTATTGAACTCCGGCGGCGATCGCCAGGCACCCAGAAGGAGACCGTCGGTGCTGTTGCGACTGGTAATGAAGCCACCGCTGCCGTCGATATAGGCGATATTCGCCCCGACCTTCAGATTGTCGAATACCCGGTGGGATCCGTTGAAGCGGACCGAGTAGCGGTTGAACTTGTCATTGTCGCCGGTAATCGAGCCCCGCTGATTGGTGGCTCCGCCGGACAAGAAGAAGGTGGTGCGGTCGTTGCCTCCCGAAATGGTCAGCGCGTTGTCCAGGGTGTGTCCCGTCTGGAACATCTCGCCGGCGTGATCGAAGGTCGGCGCGCCGGGATCGAGCAACGGGCCCCAGCTCACCGCCTCCTGGAAAGGAACGAAGCAGTTCGGCGTGCCGCCCGTCAGACACTGAGGCGACGTGCCGCCACTCCCCAGCCCGTATTTGGTCTGCAGATCGGGAAGCTTGGCCACCTCATCGAACGATGCCGAGCTGCGGAAGGAATACTTGGTTGGGCCGGGACGGCCTTTCTTGGTGGTGATGAGAATGACGCCCTGTCCCGCGCGCGAGCCGTAGATCGCGCCCGAGGCAGCGCCCTTCAGCACTTCGACGTTCTCGATGTCGTTGGGGTTGATGTCCACGGCGCGGTTGGATGGGGCCGCGCTGGAGTTGATCGCTCCGCTACTCGGATTGTTGTAGCTGATCGAGTTATCGACCGGAACGCCATCCACAATGATGAGCGGCTGCGCATCGGCTCCGCTGATGCCACTGCCAGCGCTGATGGTGGTCTGTCCCCGGATCAGGATGCTGGACGAGGCGCCCGGATCTCCCGAGCTGGAGGTTATCGTCACATTCGGCGCCTTGGCGGCCAGGGCGTTGATCACGTTGGGCTCGGCGCTGCGAACGATGGAGAGCGAATCCACGCTGCTCCGCCCGGTGCCGAGCTTCTCCACCTCGCTGACGGTGCCGGCCCCGGTAACGACCAGCTCACCCAGCTGCAGCGGATTGTCGGCCAGACTGAAATTTTGGACGGCGGAGCCGCGGGTCAGGTCGACCTGGGCCGAGCGCGGCTTGTAGCCGACGAGACGAACGGTCACGGTGACCGGAGCCGTGGGCACCCGGGCGCCCGGGATGAGGATGGTGTAGCTCCCGTCCGGCCGGGTCGCTGCACCGGCACCGAGCTGATCGATGGTAACTCCGGCGGAGGAAAGAGGCTCGCCGGACTCACTGGTTACTTTGCCCGTGACGGTTACCGGCTG
>JBJMPB010000043.1:0-13309 GCA_045803455.1 Gemmatimonadales bacterium
AGGAGGCGCTCGACCGCATCCTGCCCGAGGTCTTCGCGCTCACGCGCGAGGCTTCGGAGCGCGCGACGGGCATGCGCCACTTCGACGTGCAGCTCATCGGCGGCATCGCCCTGCATCAGGGCCGCATCGCCGAGATGAGGACGGGCGAAGGCAAGACGCTCGTCGCCACTCTGCCCGCGACTTTGAACGCCCTGACGGGGCGCGGCGTCCACGTCGTCACCGTCAACGACTACCTCGCCACGCGCGACGCCGAGTGGATGGGTCGCATCTACAAGTTCCTCGGCCTCTCGGTCGGCGCCATCGTCAACGACCTCGACGACTGGGAGCGCAAGGACGCCTACGCCGCCGACATCACCTACGGCACCAACAACGAGTTCGGCTTCGACTACCTGCGCGACAATATGGTCTTCTCGCTGGACCAGCGAGTGCAGCGGGAGCACGCGTACGCCATCATCGACGAGGTGGACTCCATCCTCATCGACGAGGCACGGACTCCGCTGATCATTTCCGGTCCGGTAGGGAATGAAACCGACGAGAAGTATGCCCAGTTCAGCCGCCAGGTGGCGGAGCTGGTCCGCAAGCAGACCGGTGTGGTGAACACGCTGCTCGCCGAAGCCGAGCGATTGCTGGAGGACCCGAAGACCCGGAACGATGCGGCCTTGAAGCTGTATCAGGGGCAGCTGGGTATGCCGAAGAACAAGCGGCTCCTCAAAATGCTGAATGAGACCGGGATCAAGCAGATGGTCCAGCGGATGGAGCTGGACGCCATTGCTGATCGGAAGCTGCCGATGAAGCAGCAACGGATGCGCGATCTCGAGGAGACGCTGTACTTCGTTCTGGATGAGAAAGGTCACTCGGTGCACCTGACCGATCGTGGCGCTGAGGCCATGTCGCCGAACGATCCCGGCCTGTTTCTCGTGCCTGACATCTCGGAGGAGATCCACCGAATCGACAAAGACCCGGAGCTGTCGCCTCACGATCGAATCGAGCGCCGCCGCCAGGTCGAGTCGGAGTACGCCATCAAGAGCGAGAAACTTCACATCATCCATAAGCTGCTCCAGGCGCACGTACTCTACGAGAGGGAGGTCGACTACCTGGTCCAGGACGGCCAGGTGATGATCGTGGATGAGTTCACCGGGCGGGTCATGACCGGCAGGCGCTGGTCCGACGGGCTGCACCAGGCGGTGGAGGCCAAGGAAGGGGTACAGGTGAAGGGCGAAACCCAGACCTTCGCCACCATCACCATTCAGAACTATTTCCGGATGTACGACAAGCTTGCGGGCATGACCGGAACGGCCGAGACGGAGGAGACCGAGTTTTATTCCATCTATGGCCTGGACGTAAGCGTCATTCCCACGCACCGTCCGATCAAACGGATCGACCAGGCCGATCGGATTTACAAGACCCGCAAGGAGAAGCACAACGCGATCATGGATGAGGTCGAGCGGCTGCACCGACTGGGCTGGCCCATTTTGATCGGCACCGTGAACGTGGACGTGTCGGAGACGCTTTCCCGGCAGCTCAAGCGGCGGGGCCTCAAGCATGAAGTGCTGAACGCCAAGTACCACCAGCGCGAGGCCGAGATCGTAGCCGGGGCAGGGCAGAAAGCTGCCATCACTATCGCTACCAACATGGCCGGCCGGGGAACCGACATTAAGCTGGGCAAAGACCTCGACCTCACCCAGTCCGAAGCCGGACTGCAGATCATCGGGACCGAGCGCCACGAATCTCGCCGGATCGACCGGCAGCTTCGCGGGCGCTCCGGCCGCCAGGGGGATCCTGGACAGTCGATCTTCTTCCTGTCACTAGAAGACGATTTGATGCGGCTGTTCGGCTCCGACCGGATCGCCCGGTGGATGGACCGCAGCGGAGCCGAGGAAGGCGAGGTGATCACCGGCGGTCTGGTCACCCGGGCCATCGAACAGGCCCAGAAGCGCGTCGAGCTACAGAACTTTCAGCAGCGGAAGCGGCTGCTCGAGTACGACGACGTGATGAACCAGCAGCGGGAGGTGATCTACTCTCTCAGGCTGTTCGCGCTGGAGCGGGGTGAAGAGCTCAAGGCCGAGGCTCGCCGGATGATCGAAGGCGCGCTGGAGCGGGCGGTCACCCAATTCCTGACCGGGGCTGAGCGGCCCGAGGAATACGATCGCGGCGGACTCAAGGAGGCGCTCGCCCTGCAATATCTCGTCACAGTTGATCCGCTCACGGACCCGGCGGCCGCTCCCGGGATCGACGAGATGATTCAGCTGGTGAAGCAGGAGGGCGAGGACTCTTTCCGCCGGAAGATCGAGTACCTGTCGGATTTTGGAAAAACCATCGGCATTCCCGAGGTGGATGCGCAGGTGCTCTCCCAGGTCATGCTCTCGGTGCTGGATGAGCGGTGGAAGGATCATCTCTATGACCTCGATCAGCTCCGCAACGCCATCCAGTACCGCGCCTGGGGTCAAAAGGACCCGCTCGTGGAGTACAAGCGCGAGGCTTTCGAGATGTTCGAAGACCTGATGCACGACATTCACTCGACCTTTACCGAGCGCTTCCTGAAAATCCAGGTCAGCGCCGAGCCGCCCCGCCCCGAGCCCCAGGCCCGCAGAATGCCGCCGCCACCGGCGGCCACACCTGCGCCGGTCGGAGCCGACGATCTCTTTACCGGGCCGGCACGTCGAGGGGCCGCGCCCGCCCCGACAGCGGCGTCATCTATGCCCGCTCCCGCGGTGAACAGCTCGATGGGACCGGTGGGCCGGGCAACGGCGGCAGTCCCCGAGGTCGGACGCAACGATCCCTGTCCCTGTGGCTCCGGCCGGAAGTACAAGAAGTGTCATGGAGCCGGGCGGTAGGCGCGTAACTTCTGCTGTGCCTGCAGGATAATGACACCATCCCAAGCCCTGTACCGGCTATCCTGACGGATGGCTCTACCGGTTTCCACTATCCCCGAGGCCGATAGACCTCGGGAGCGTCTCTGGTCGCTAGGCCCCGCCGCGTTGACGACCGCCGAACTTCTTGCCATCGTGTTAGGTACAGGGGGAGTGGGCCAGGACGTGCTGGAGCTGGCTCGGCAGCTCCTGGAAGTCAGCGACGGCTCGCTCCGGCGGCTGGCCCAGCGCCCCAGTGCAGAGTTGCTTCGCTCGCCGGGAATCGGTCCGACCAAGGCGGGGCGGCTGGTTGCAGCCTTCGAACTAGGGTCGCGAGCCGCCCGAGAAGCGCGCCCCCGAGTGCAGCGGATCCGGGAACCCGAGGATGTGCTCCGCCTGTTTGGTTCTCGGCTCCGGGACCTGCAGGTCGAAGAATTCCATCTTCTGGCGCTGGATAGTCAAAGCCAGGTGCTTCGGGAGGTACTGATCACCCGCGGACTGCTCAATAGCTCGCTGGTGCATCCGCGTGAGGTGTTCCGAGCGGCCATAGCCGAGGCTGCGGCTGGTATCATCGTGGTCCACAATCATCCCAGTGGCGATCCCACGCCTTCGGCGGAAGACCGGGCGGCCACCCAGCAGTTGTGCTCGGCGGGCCGGCTGCTCGACCTTCCGGTATACGATCACGTCATCATTGCGGGAGATCGATACGTGAGTTTTGCAACGGCTGGACTGTTGTGACTGGAACACTCCCTGACCTGGCTCCCGATCTGCGGGCCGTCCTGGAGAAGCACGCCGACCGGCTGGATCTCGAGCTGGTCGAGCGGGCGCTGCGCTTCAGCGCCACCGCGCATCGGGGCCAAAAGCGGATGTCGGGTGAGGATTTCGTCTCCCACACCATTGCCGTCGCGCTGATCCTGGCCGAGCAGCTGCTCGACAGCACAACCATCGCTGCCGCGCTCCTGCACGATGTGGTGGAGGATTCGGACGTTCGGACCGAGGACATTGCCCGGGAGTTCGGACCCGAAGTCGCCGGCATTGTAGACGGCCTCACCAAAATCTCTAGCCTCACGTTTCATTCGTCGGCCGAGGAGCAGGTCGAGAATTACCGCAAGCTCCTGTTGTCGATCGCCAAAGACGCCCGGGTCATCATCATCAAGCTGGGCGATCGGCTGCACAACATGCGGACGCTGGAACATCTCCCGCCCGAGCGCCGCACCCGCATTGCCCTGGAAACCCGAGAAATCTACGCCCCACTGGCCCACCGCTTCGGTATGGCAGGGATCAAGGCCGAGCTGGAAGATCTCGCGTTCAAGTTTCTCGAGCCCGAGGAGTATCGGGAGCTCGCCATGCAAGTTGCAGCCAAGCGAGCCGCTCGAGAACAGACCATCCTCAAGCTCAAGACCCCACTGGATTACGAGCTTCGGGAAGCCGGAATCGAATGGTTCGAGGTTACCGGGCGGCCCAAGCATCTCTGGTCGATCTTCCAGAAGATGCGGAAGCGGGGCAAGGCGTTCGACGAGATTTACGATCTGATGGCGGTCCGGGTTACCGTGCGCACGGTTCCCGACTGTTACCATGTGCTGGGAATCATTCATCACAACTGGACCCCAATCCAGGAGCGGATCAAGGATTACATCGCGAGCCCCAAGTCCAACGCGTACCAGTCGCTGCACACGACCATCTTCGGCCCGGGCGGGCAGTTGTTCGAGGTGCAGATCCGGACCCAGGACATGCACCGCACCGCCGAGTACGGCATCGCCGCACACTGGGTGTACAAGCGCGATGGCAGCCGGGACGAGCTGGACCAGCACCTGGGCTGGTTCCGCCAGCTTCTCGAGCTGCAGCAGGACACTCACAGTCCCGAGGAGTTCCTCGAGTTCCTGAAAATCGACCTCTATCAGGATGAGATCTTCATCTTCACGCCACACGGAGACGTGAAGCGATTGCCCAAGGGGTCTACCCCGATCGACTTCGCTTTTCACGTGCACACCGAGGTGGGACTCAAGTGTCAGGGCGCCAAGGTCAATGGCCGGATTGCGCCGCTGCACCGGGAGCTCAAAAGCGGCGATACGGTGGAGATTCTCACTAGCGCCACGGCCAAACCCAGCCGGGACTGGCTGAGCCACGTTCGCACTGCCCGGGCTCGCCACAAGATCAAGCAGTGGGTTAACCACGAAGAGGAGACGGTCAGCCTCGCGCTGGGCAAGGAAATTCTGGCCCGAGAAGTCCGCCGCCGGCGGCTGAACCTGCCGGACGATGAGCGCCTGGCCAAAGCGGCTCACACGCTTTCGCTAGCAGACGGACGCGGCCTGGAGATCGCCGTCGGGCGGGGCGACGTCCCGATCGGCCAGGTAATTCGGGCTTTGTATCCGGACGTGCCCACCGATGAGATGCAGGAGCCCAAGCCCACGGTATTCGGCCGGGTCATCGATCGGATCCGATTGGGCCGGGGCATCAAGATCCAGGGCGTGGATGGACTCATGGTTCGCTATGCCCAGTGTTGCCAACCGGTGCCCGGAGACTCGGTGGTCGGTTACGTGACTCAGGGTCGCGGCATCTCGATTCATCGCTCCGACTGTCCCAACCTGCTGACCCTGGCTGCGGATGAGCGCCGGGTGGATATCGATTGGCAGGAGACGGCAGGAGAGGCATTCGCGGTACGGCTCGCCGTCACTGGGGAAGACCGGCGAGGCCTATATGCCGACATCATGGAAGCGATCAGTCAGACCGGCACCAACATCCGGGGAGCCGACCTGCACACGCGAGACGGATCGGTGTTCGGCACCATCTTTGTCGAGGTGGACAACCTCCCTCATCTGGGCAAGGTGATGAAAGCGGTGCGGAAGGTGAAAGGCGTGACAGAGATCGAACGCCGAGAGGCTCCCCCAGCTTGAACCACTGGATTCTCAAGACCGATTCGGAGGTGTATCCCTTCGAGCAGCTGGAGCGGGAGCGGCGCGCGGTATGGGATGGGGTAAGCAATCCGGTAGCTCTCCGGCACATCCGGAGCATGGCTCCGGGCGATCCGCTGATGATCTACCACTCGGGCGCCAACAAGGAGATCGTGGGATTGGCGCGGGTGGTAAGTGAGCCCTATCCCGATCCCAAGCATCCGGAAGGAAAGCTGACCGTGGTCGATGTGAAAGCTGACGGCCGGCTGCCCCAGCCGGTTACCCTGGCTTCCATAAAATCCGATTCCGCCTTTGCCGATCTCGCTCTGGTCCGGCAGCCCAGACTGTCCGTCATTCCGGTGCCCGAACCCCAGTGGAAGAAGCTGCTGCTCATGGGTGGGCTGAAGTAGACTCTCCCGAAGAAATCCCGGCAGTATATATTCCCTCCATGAGCAGTCCACGTTTCGAGGTGGTCGCCCCGTTTGAGCCGGCCGGCGACCAGCCCAAGGCCATTCGCGAATTGACTGAAGGCCTCCGCCGGGGAGACAAGTACCAGACCCTGCTGGGGGTCACTGGGTCGGGCAAAACCATGACCCTGGCGCATACCATCGCCAATTATGGCAAGCCCACGCTGGTGATGTCCCACAACAAGACACTGGCCGCCCAGCTCTACGGCGAGCTGCGCCAGTTTCTGCCTCGGAACGCCGTAGAGTATTTCGTCTCCTATTACGACTACTACCAGCCCGAGGCGTACGTCCCGGCCACCGACGTCTATATCGAGAAGGACGCCTCGATCAACCAGGACATCGAGAGTTTGCGGCTGAGGGCCACCTCCAGCCTGATGGAGCGGGAGGACGTGGTCATCGTAGGGACAGTGAGCGCCATCTACGGCTTGGGCGATCCGGCCGAATACCGCAAGCTCATGGTCACGGTCAAGCAGGGGGAGCATCGGGGCCGGGATGCCATTCTGTCGGAGCTGGTGCGCATTCAGTATGGGCGCAACGACGTGGCCTTCGAGCAGGGAACCTTCCGGGTCCGGGGCGACTCGATCGAGATCTTTCCCGCCTATGCCGAACAGGCCATCCGGGTGGAGCTATGGGGAGATGAGGTGGAGCGGATCAGCAAAATCAATCCGCTCACCGGCGAAACCATCGTTCAGCTGAATCAGTGCGCCATCTACCCGGCCAAGCACTTTGTCACGCAGCGGCCCACGATCGAGCGAGCGGTCAAAGCGATCCGAGAAGAGCTGGCCGTCCGACTCAGTGAGCTGAAGAGCGCGGGCAAGCTGCTCGAGGCTCAACGGCTGGAGTCGCGCACCACCTTCGATATCGAGATGCTGCTGGAGGTCGGCACCTGCGCCGGAATCGAGAATTATTCCCGCCATCTCACTGGCCGCAGGCAAGGAGAACGGCCCGCCTGCCTCATCGATTACTTCCCGCCAGATTTTCTGGTGGTGGTAGACGAGTCGCACGTGAGCTTGCCGCAAATCGGTGGCATGTATAACGGCGACCGGGCCCGGAAGCTCACTCTGGTGGAGTATGGATTCCGGCTCCCCTCCGCCCTGGACAACCGGCCGCTTCAGTTCGACGAGTTCATGTCGCTGGCGCCACAGATGATCACTCTCTCGGCGACGCCCGGCGACTACGAGCTTCAGCTGTCGCAGGGAGTCGTGGTGGAGCAGATCATTCGGCCCACCGGGCTGCTCGATCCAGAAGTCGACGTTCGTCCGGTGCGGGGGCAGGTGGACGATCTGCTGGCGGAGATCCGTCTTCGGGAAACCCGGGGCGAGCGGGTCCTGGTCACCACCCTGACCAAGCGAATGTCCGAAGACCTCACGGACTACCTGCAGCAAGCCGGGGTACGGGTCCGGTATCTCCATTCCGACATCGATGCCATCGAGCGAATGGAGATCCTTCGAGGGCTCCGGCTGGGTGATTTCGATGTTCTGGTGGGAATCAATCTGCTGCGGGAAGGTCTCGATCTTCCGGAAGTGAGCTTGGTGGCCATCCTGGACGCAGACCAGGAGGGCTTCCTGCGCTCGGACCGGTCACTGGTGCAGACCATTGGCCGCGCGGCCCGTCACATCAACGGCCGAGCGGTGCTCTATGCCGACCGAATCACCGGGTCCATGCAACGCGCGCTGGAGGAAATGGATCGGCGCCGGACCATTCAGCGGGCCTACAATCTCGAGCACGGCATCACGCCGGTCTCCATCGTCAAGAGCATGGAGGAGGTGCGGCTGTCGACCCACGTAGCCGACGCGCGCACCGAGCGGCCCGATCCCAAGGCGGCGGCGCAGGAACGTATCGACTTGCGGGACCCGGCCAAGCGCGCGGCGGCCATTACCTCGCTGGAGCGACAAATGCGTGAGGCGGCGGCCAATCTCGAGTTCGAGCTTGCAGCCATGCTGCGAGATCAATTGAACGAGCTCAAGGCCGCCGGTGCGCCGGATGTGCGGCGAGCACCGGCCCGGCTGCGGCGCCAGGCATGAACCGCCCCTTGACCCTGGCGGAGCTCCAGGCAGAGGGCGAAGCACTCGGCCGTCGGCTCACTCCCGGTGAAGTGCTCAGCTTCGAGGGAGATCTCGGTGCAGGGAAGACCACGTTCATCAAGGCGGTTACGCGAGGCCTGGGCGTCAGCCGTCCAGCCACCAGCCCAACCTATGCGTTGGTCCATCGGTACCAAGGCGCGCGGGGACCGGTCTTTCATCTGGATTGCTTTCGGCTGCGCTCGCCGGAGGAGGCAGCCGACCTGGACTGGGAGGGTTTGCTGACGGAAGGCGACGCTATTCTGGTGGAGTGGCCCGAGCGAGCCGGCGAGTGGTTGCCCGCGCCCACCCGCAGGTTCCGGCTCTCTCATGTGACTCAGCCGGAGCTACGTCGGCTGGAGGTGCTCTGATGTGGCTGGCGTTGGACACGGCCGGGGATCGTGCCTCGGTCGCTCTGGGAGAACCGGCCTCAGGCTCGGCTGCACTGGAGGAGAATCTTCCGGGTGCCCGGCGCCATGCCGCCGCGTTGCTTCCTATCATTCAACGTCTGCTCGGCCGTGCGGGATCCACTCTGGATGCGTTGCAGGGCGTGGTGCTGAGCGACGGCCCCGGCAGTTTCACCGGGCTCCGAGTGGGCGCTTCCGTGGCAAAGGCCCTGGTCGACACCCGGCGGATACCTCTGTGGACAGCTCCCTCGTTGCTGGTGCGCGCAGCCCAGGTGGCTCGGCCCGACGTCTTGGTTTTTGCCGTGTCCAACGCGCTGCGGGGAGAGGTGTACGCCGCAGCGTATCGGTTCGATTCAGATGGCATACGTACTGAGCTGGTCCCATCGGTTCGACGGCCGGAGGACATTGTATCAAGCGGTCTGCAGCCGGACATTCTGGTGGGAGAGGCTCCCCCTCAGGTGATCGAGGCGCTGCAGCGGTGGTCGGGAAGGGCGGTAATCGGCCCACCCGAGGGATCACCGCACGCGGCGCGGCTGCTGGATTTGGTGGGAGTCCGCGGGGGAGCGCGGGAGGTGCATACGGTCGGGGAGTGGGAGCCGGTATACGGCCGGCCGGCCGAAGCACAGGCTCGTTGGGAGAGTGTTCATGGACGACCCCTACCGGATTCGGTCGGCAGTCCCGGCTGATGCAGCACCGCTCGTCACCATCGAGCGCCGCTGTTTTAGCGATCCTTGGAGCGAGGCCAGCTTTCGTGAGGCGCTGGAGTCTCCCTGGACATTCGGCCTGGTGGCGCACAACGGGCGGGGCATTGCCGGCTACCTGATCGGCAGGGAAGTCGCAGGCACCGGTGAGGTGCTCAATCTTGCGGTCGCTCCGGACTTCCGGCGCCGAGGCGTGGCCCGCGCGTTGTTGCGCTCGGGGCTGGGGTTTTTTCGCAAGCGGCGAGTGGAAGAGGTCTACCTGGAGGTCCGGGAGTCCAACCAGTCGGCTCAGGCGCTCTACTTGAGCTCCGGATTTCGTCCGGTCGGCCAACGCACGGCGTATTATCGCAATCCCAAAGAGGACGCCCTGGTGCTCTGGCTGCCCCTTGAACAACACGCGTGAAAACAGCATTCCGGGCGGGACTTTGGTTGAAGCGGTTCGACCCAGGCCTATATTATCTGCAGACCGCTTCGTCGGACCTTACTGTTGAACCTTGGAGGTACCTGTGAGTCGCAGTCTGAACAAGGCCATTTTGATCGGGAATCTCGGGGCTGATCCGGAAGTTCGCAGCACTGCCAACGGCTCGCGGGTGGCCACCCTCTCGATCGCTACCAGCCGGCAATGGAAAAACCAGGCTGGTGAGAAGCAGGAAAAGACAGAGTGGCACCGGGTAGTGTTCTGGAACACCAAGTTCTCTACGCTGGCCGATATCGCCGAGCGCTTCTGCAAAAAGGGAGACAAGGTGTACGTCGAGGGAAGCATCGAATACCGCTCGTGGCAGGATCGTGAGGGACAGACCCGGTACACCACCGAAATCAACGGCCGTGAGCTCATCCTGTTGTCCGGTCGGGGGGACGGCGCGGAGGCGTTCTCCGCTCCCAAGGTGGCGGCCGGTGCAGCGGCTCCGAAAGGCAAGGAAGGTTTCGACGACTTTCCCGAAGCGCTGGACGCCGAAGACGACGATCTGCCGTTCTAAGCCGGGAAGCGGGGAAGGCCGGAGCCATCCCCGCTCCCCGCTGGGGAGATGCCAGTCCTCCCGCCGATCGCCAGAGTTCGGCGACCAAGTATCAGGTTGAAGTAAGCCTACCAAGCTGCAAGCAAATCAACGATTTAGGCAAGTCGGTTGATGTGGTCCTCGAGTGGCGTTGAATTTGCGCTTCCGACCGCGAAGCTTCGCGTACGGCTACCCGTTTCCTTCACCACACAGCGACACCGCTGGGAGATCCGCATGCCGCGCAACTGTTCCCGCCAGTCGAACCGGCGCTCAGCTCGCCGGATGCACCTGTTCGGGTGGTTGGCCGCGCTGGGCCTGACGGCGCCGGCTACGGCCGGCATGGCACAGGACTCTGCAGCGGTCGCTCGTGACTCGGTGCCGGCAGCGATAACCCCACTGGCAACGCGGGACAGCCTCAGCAAAGAACCGCTTCCACAGACTCACACGGTCCGCAAGGGTGATACTCTGTGGGATCTCGCGCAGCACTATCTCCGGGATCCCTTCCTCTGGCCGGGTATCTATCGGCTGAACACGGATGTGGTCGAGGATCCGCATTGGATTTACCCGGGCGAGATCCTGCGCATCGCGCCGGTCGACAACGTGGCTGCGGTTCCCACCATGGATACGCCCGTACCGCAGGTTGAGGGGGATTCCAGCAGCCTGGTGGCGGATAGCGCCCGGGGGAGCGGAGCGGATTCCACCGACGCCCTGGCTCGCGGTCCCCAGCAGCCCTCCATGGCAGAATCCGACGAGGCCGAGCAGGGGCCACTCTTCCCCGAGCGCAAGCCTCGGAAAGTATCGGAGATTCTCAAGGCTTACACGCACCAGGCTTACCGTCCGCTTCGGCGGAGTGAATTCTATTCATCGGGATTTCTCACCGAGAATCAGCGGCTCCCCTATGGGCGCGTGGTCGGCCCGGTCACACCGCAGCAGATCAGGGCCGTCAACGGCCGCGCCAATGCGCTGCCATACACCAGCATCTCCGTGGATGCTCCGTCGGGCGCCACCTACGCGGTGGGAGACAGCCTGCTGCTTCTGCAGGTGGGCGGAGAGATCGACCCCTTCGGACACGTGATCGTCCCCACCGGAGTCGCCCTAGTCACCGAGGCGGTCGACGAGCACTACATCGCGAAGATCGTCTCCACCTACGGGCCTATCCGCAATGGTCAGCGCACCCTGCCCCTCGAGCGCTTTAATCCCGGAGCGGGTAATCGGGCCGTCCCGGTGTCCGACGGAGTACGGGGAACGTTCATCGGTGGTTTGGGGCGCCAGGACCTCAAGGAGCCCCAGATGGTGGTGTTCATCAACAAGGGGCGGCAGGACGGTGTTTCTCCGGGCGATATCTTCGAGATGCGCCGCCGGCCCGGTCGCACCTCCGATGGACTGATTCGGGTGAATGAGCTGATGGCAACGATGCAGATCGTCCACGTGCGCGATCACACGGCTACCGGCGTATTGCTCAACGTGGTTTCCCCCGATATCCAGCCCGGGACCGATGTCATGCAGGTGGCCAAGCTGCCGCAGTAAGGGAGGGAAGCGCGGAAGCGGGAAGCGAACATAACGGCACACAAACACAAACAGGGATCGAGCCATCAAGGCTCGGTCCCTTCCTTTTTTCTGGTGGTTAGCCTGACTGGTATCCGCACCACTCACTTCGCGCCATCCCCTCTTCCCGTCCTCCGCGCTCCCCGCTTCCCCGCATCTCGGCCGTCTCAGCCGCTTCCCCGCTTACACCTCAGTTCTATATTGCGGGGCGTTCAGCGGCCGGCAGGCACCCCTTAGCTGTGGAGAGATGGATGCGGAGACGTGAAGCATGAGTGGCCGGGTACTGGTAACGGGTGGGGCAGGCTTCATCGGATCCCATATTGCCGAGGCCTATCTCGCGGGAGGATGGGAGGTGGTGGTGCTAGACGATCTCTCCCGGGGTCACGAGAAGAACGTTCCTAAGGGCGCCCGCTTTGTGCGTGCGGATATCCGCTCGCCTGAGGCGCGACGCACCATTGCCACGGGTCGCTTCGATGTGATCAACCATCACGCGGCGCAGATCGATGTCCGGGTTTCAGTCGATCGCCCGGCATTCGACAGCGAAATCAATGTGGTGGGTCTGGTCAATCTCCTCGAGGGCGCGGGTGAGGGTGGGATACGGCGGTTCATCTTTGCCAGCAGCGGCGGAGTGGTCTATGGTGACCCCGAGGTCATACCCACGCCGGAGACTGCGCCCAAGCTCCCGGTTTCCCCTTATGGCGTGAGCAAGCTCTCCGGCGAGTACTATCTGCGGGCTCTGGCCGCGCTTCGCGGGTTCGAGGGGATCGCCATGCGCTACGCCAACGTGTTCGGTCCCCGGCAAGATCCCAAGTCGGAAGCCGGGGTAGTTTCGATCTTCGTGTCGCGGCTTCTGGCCGGCGAGCCTCTCGTTGTGTTCGGAGACGGGAAACAGACTCGGGACTATGTGTTCGTGAAGGACGTGGCCCGGGCCAACGTGCTGGCCAGCACCGTGCCCGCGCCTCAGGGCACCGCGTTCGATGCCCCCGCCTTTAACATTGCCACCTCCCAGCAGCGCAGCGTGCTCGAGCTGGCCCAGGCAGTGGGAGAAGTCATGGGTCAGAAGAAACCGCGGATGGAGTTTGCTCCGCCTCGTGCAGGCGAGCTCTTCCGGAGCGCATTGGATGTGAGCAAGGCCAAGGGAGTGCTGGGCTGGACGCCCGACTATGCCTTCGATGACGGCCTGCGGGAGTTGGTAGACTGGTTTAAGGCGGAGGCGACGTGATTCAGCAATCAGGAGGCGCGGTTCCGCAGTCGCCGCTCGAGCTGATCCTGGTCTCGAGTCCGGAGACGAAGATCGTTCTCCTAGTCACCGCGCTGTTCTCTCTGGTCTCCTGGTTCATCATCATTCTCAAATGGTGGCAGTTTCGCAAGCTGAATCGCCAGGCCGACCGCTT
>JBJMPB010000063.1:0-7134 GCA_045803455.1 Gemmatimonadales bacterium
CACCGCATGCTTCCTTGCCGCCGCGGCCAGCCGAAGCGCGTATTGGAGCATTCGGGGAAATCTCAAGGGGATCGGGCGGCCGGAAGAAACGCGCGCGCTGGTGGAATCGGCGGTGGTGACGTTGGAGCGGGTGGAGGCGGCGGAAATCAGAGTACGGCAGCTGCTGGACGAGCGGATCGGTTGAGGCTGGCCCCTATTTGGTAGTCAGGATTCGGGGACCATTTGCGGTAATTACCACAGTGTGCTCGAAGTGGGCCGACAAACTCCCATCGGCCGTTACCACCGTCCACTTGTCGGAAAGCGTCTTGGTAACCGGACTTCCCACCGTGATCATCGGCTCGATGGCAATGGTCATTCCCTCCAGCAGACGAGGTCCGCGCTTGGGCGCGCCGTAGTTGGGCACCTGCGGCTCTTCGTGAAAGCGGGTGCCGATCCCGTGCCCAACTAGCTCCCGGACCACTCCATAGCCAGCCTCTTCCGCCACCCGCTGCACGGCATACCCGATGTCTCCCACGTGATTGCCCACTCGGGCCTGCGCGATACCGGCGGCCAGGCTTTCCTGGGTCACTCGCAACAGCCGCTCGGCATCTGCGTCCACTTTTCCCACCGGCAAGGTGGTGGCAGAATCGGCATGGAGACCCTCCAGCTGCACCCCCACGTCCACACTCACAATGCTGCCTTCGTTCAGCACCCGCCGGGGAGACGGTATGCCGTGGACGATCTCCTCATCGATTGAGGTGCACAGGGTCTTGGGGAAGCCGTACAAGCCCTTGAACGACGGGACGGCACCGGCGTGACTCCGAATAAACCGTTCGGCTTCGGCATCCAGATCCTCCGTGCTTACTCCGGGCCGCAGAATCTCCCGGATGCGAGCCAGGGTGGCCGCCACAATCCGCCCCGCGCGACTCATGATATCGATCTCGCGAGGGGATTTGAGGGTGATCATGCTATCAGCTGAGGACCTGGCGAACACGTTGGGCAATCTCCTCGACGCTGCCGACAGCGGGGATTCGGCGCAGCTGGTTCCGCTGCTCATACCACTGCAGCACCGGTGCGGTCTGCTGTCGGTACGCGGCCAGGCGGGTGGCCACTGCCTTGGGATCGTCGTCCGCCCGTTGCACCAGATTGCGCCGCTTGGTCAGGCGAGCCAAGATCTCCTCGTCGGAGACATCGAAGAACAACACGGCGTCCATCCGGCGGCTCCGCTCCGACAGGAGCCGCTCAACTCCTTCCGCCTGAGGGATGGTGCGGACCACGCCATCGAAGATGACGCCTTGGGCCGCTTCGGGCTTCGCCAGCTCCTCCCGCACGATCCCCATGATGATGTCGTCGCTCACCAGATGTCCCGCCTCCATCACCGACTTGGCCTGCAGCCCCAGCGGCGTTCCCCGCTTCACTGCGTCGCGGAGCAGATCGCCAGTGGCGAATTTGGGTAGCCCCCGCGCCTCGGCCAGCAGGGCGCCCTGGGTTCCCTTCCCGGCACCGGGCGGGCCCATGAGTAATATGTCCATGTGACTCCAAGAAAGCGTAAGCGGTAAGCGGTGAACGGTAAGCGGGGCGACTCGACGAAATTTCGTGGGCCGGCCCCGCTCACCGCTTACCGCTAACCGCTCACGCAGTTCTACATATACCGCTGTTGCCGTCCCCGGAATTTCACCCGCCCAGTCTTCATGAAGCCGTCGTACTTCCGCAATGTCCGGTGCTGCTCCACCTGCGCAATGGTGTCGAGGAGCACGCCGACCACGATAAGCACGGAAGTCCCACCGAACCGGGCCTGCACCCCCACCCACTTGGACACCAGTACTGGGACCAGCGCCACCAGGGCCAGGAAGAGACCGCCGGGCAAGGTGACTCGCGCCAGGACCGAGTCGATGTAGTCGGCGGTGCTTGCGCCCGGCTTCACCCCGGGAATGAACGCGCCCTGCTTCTTCAGATTCTCCGCCAGGTCCACAGAATTGAAGATGATGGACGTGTAGAAGTAGCTGAAGATCAGGATCAGCACGGCGAACGTGAGATCATAGGGTAGATCGCCCGGATTGAAGAAGCTGGCGACCTCGGTCAAAATCGGGTTCTTGGTGAAGCTGGCCAGCGTACCGGGAACGATGATGATGGTCTGGGCAAAGATGATGGGCATCACGCCGGCGGTGATCAGCCGGATGGGGATGAAGGTCTTTTGCCCTTCCCTGATTCGTCCCCGGCCCATCACTTTGCGCGGAATCTGGATGGGGATTCGCCGGGCCGCGATGGTCATCGCGACGACAGCCGCTATCACCGCCACCAGGATGGCGAGGAAAGCTACGGCACCGATCGGCGTCACCACCCCGCCCCGAATGAACTGGAGGAGTTGCAGCGTACCCGGCCAGAGCCGCTCCAGAATGGAGAAGGTGATGAGCAGACTCATCCCGTTGCCGATGCCCCGCTCGGTGATCTGCTCGCCTAGCCACATCACGAAAATGGCGCCGGTGGTGAGCGTCACCACCATGATCAGCCGTGAGCCAATGCCAGGGCTCGGCACAGCGCCAGGAATCGATTCAGTGAACAGCGCGAAGGTGTAGGCCTGAGACAGCGAAATGAACACGGTGAGATACCGGGTCCACTGGGTGATCTTCTTCTTGCCCTCTTCGTCCTTCTGCATCTTGCCGATGGACGGGGCGACGCCGCCGGCCAACTGGAAGATGATGGACGCCGAGATGTACGGCATGATGCCTAGCGCGAACACCGTCGCGCGAGACAGTCCGCCACCCAAGGCATCATAGAGACCGAAGAATCCCGCCGCTGCCGAATTCCGGATGAAGTCGGCCAGGGCGGTGACGTTCACCCCGGGCGCTGCGATGTGCGCGCCAACGCGGTAGATGACCAGCGCAAGCAGGGTGAAGAGGAGCTTGCGCTTCAGCTCCTCGTCCATGGCAAGGTTGGGAACGCGCGGTGCTGACACTTACGCCTCGATCGTACCGCCGGCTGCCTCGATCTTTGCGCGCGCCGGCGCGGAAAGGGCCACGCCTCTGACTGTGTAGGCCCGGTCGGCGTCCCCGGTGCCCAGCAGCTTGACGGGAGAGTCTGGCTTGCCGATGAGACCCGCCGAATACAGCGTCTCGGGACTCACCTCAGCCGCACTCACCTTCTTCAGGTCCAGCAGGTTCACCACCTGGGCCTCCACCCGGAACGGGTTGGTGAAGCCCCGCTTGGGCAGCCGGCGATACATCGGCATCTGTCCGCCCTCGAACCCGGGGTTGGTGGCACCGCCGGTGCGAGCCTTATGGCCCTTGTTGCCCTTGCCCGAGGTCTTGCCCAGGCCGGAGCCCGGCCCCCGCCCGACGCGCTTGCGGGCCTGAGTAGACCCTTCGGCCGGCGACAGGGTGGACAACGTCAGTCTTCTCACCTCCGGTGCCGCGGCCCGAGTGGGACGTTTGGCCCTGGTGCTCTTCTTTTCTGCCATCAGCTCTCCTGCGCCGGCGACACCTCGATGAGGTGACGCACCTTGACCAACATGCCTCTGATCGACGACGTGTTCGGGACCCTCACCGTCTGCTGGTGATGATTGAGACCCAACGAGCGCAACGTGCGGCGCATCGTTTCCGGGTGCCCGATCTCAGAGCGAATTTGCTTCACCGCCAGGGTGCTCGCCGCATCCTCGGTCGGGATGACTGCCGCGTGATGGGCCGGGCCCTGCCGGCCGACTGCCGGATTGCGTCCCATGGATCAGCCCTCCTGGCGGGGCTTGTACGCGATCTGGTCGAGCTCAACTCCCCGCTCCCGGGCCACCTGGCGGGCAGAAACCAGCGTTCCTAGACCGTGCATCGTCGCGCGCACCATGTTGTGCGGATTGGTCGAGCCCAGGCTCTTGGTGAGGATGTCGGTGATGCCGGCACACTCCAGCACCGCTCGCACCGGGCCGCCGGCAATCACGCCGGTTCCGGTGGCGGCAGGCTTGAGCAATACCCGGCCGGCCCCGTGCTCTCCCACCACCTCATGCGGAATGGTAGACCCGGTGCGAGGCAGCTCGATCATCGAGCGCTTGGCTGCATCGACAGCCTTGCGCACCGCCGCGGACACCTCGTTGGCCTTTCCGGTGGCGATGCCGACCTTGCCCTGGCCATCACCCACGGCAACCAGCGCATTGAAGGAGAAGCGCCGGCCCCCCTTTACCACTTTCGCGACGCGATTGATGGCGATCACGTTCTCGACGTGGTCGCTGGGCCGGTCGCGGTCGCCCCGGTCGCGTCGCGGACCACCGCGCCCACCCCGATCACCGCGTTCGCCGCCGCGTCCGCGGCGAGGCCGCTCGGAACCGGCCGGCCGCTCGGCGGTAGTTTGACCCTCGACGGTGGCTCCGCCTTCCAGGCTGGTGCCCTCGAGGTTGGACGCGCCTACTGTTTCCTCAGCCATTAAAACTCCAATCCGCCCTCGCGAGCGCCGTCGGCGACGGCTTGCACGCGACCATGGTAACGATAACCCGCTCGGTCGAAGACTACCCTGCCGATTCCGGCTGCCTTGGCCTTCTGCGCCAGCAGCTTGCCCGTTCCCTTGGCCCGGCCGACCTTGCCACCGCCGTCGGCCGCCAGCCCCTCGCTGTTATCGCTCACCCCCAGAAGGGTCACCCCGAGCTCATCGTTCACCAGCTGGGCGTAGATGTGCTTGAGGGAGCGGTAGACCACCAGGCGAGGGCGCTCGGCCGTTCCGCTCACCTTGCGGCGGACCCGCAGGTGCCGCCGGTAGCGAAGCTGGGCCCGGGTTTTCGGTCCGTGAATAGTACGCATGTTACTTCGCTCCCGTCTTGCCGGCCTTGCGCCGCACCTGCTCGCCTGCGTAGCGAATGCCCTTCCCCTTGTACGGCTCGGGCGGACGGACCGAGCGAAGCTCGGCCGCAACCTGACCCACCAGCTCCTTGTCGGCCCCTTCGATCTTGACCATGGTGTTGTTGTCCACCGTGATCTTGATGCCCTTGGGCGCTTCGTACTTCACCGGGTGCGAGTAGCCCACGATGAGGTTTACTCCATAGGGCTTCGCCTCGGCCTTATATCCGACACCCTGGATCTCAAGGTTCTTGCTGAAGCCCTTGGACACGCCTTCCACCCTGTTCTGCACCAGGGTACGGGTCAGGCCATGAAGCGCCTTGTGCCGCTTTTCCTCGCTGGGGCGGGTAACGGTGAGCTGATCGTTGCTGAAGGCCAGCTGCATCTCGGGATGGAGCTCACGGCGCAGCTCGCCTCGCGGCCCCTTCACCGCTACGCTGTTTCCCTGTAGCTGGAGCGTGACACCCTTCGGTACAGTTACCGGCTTTCTGCCAATACGCGACATGGCTCCTCCTACCACACCACGGCGAGCAGCTCGCCGCCGAGATTAGCACTGCGGGCCTCACGATCGGTCATCAGCCCGCGCGGGGTCGAGACGATGGCCATGCCGAGTCCGTTCTTGACCCGGGGCAGCTCGCGGCATTTCACGTAGCGGCGAAGCCCCGGCGTGGAGACCCGGCGAAGCTCCCGGATGACCGGTGCCTCGTTGTGATACTTCAGATACAGGCGCAGCACACCGTGCGCGCCGTCATCGAGGATCTTGAAGTCCGCGATGTAGTGATTATCACGCAGCAGCCGGGCAACCTCGCTCTTCAGCTTGGACACCGGCATGTCGACTCGCCGGTGGCCCGCGGAGCAGGCGTTCCGGATCCGGGTCAGCATATCCGCGACGGGATCAGTCAGATTCATTCTCGTCTTTCCTCTTACCAGCTGGCCTTGCGCACGCCCGGGATTTCCCCCTTCAGGGCGAGCTCACGGAAACAGATACGGCAGAGACCGAACTTCCTCAGTACGGCTCGCGACCGGCCGCACCGCTGGCAGCGGCGCACCGTGCGTACCTTGAACTTCGGCGTGCGTTTGGCTCTCTCGATCCATGCTGTTTTTGCCATCGTTTTCCTCAACTACGTAAGCGGTGAGCAGTGAGCGGTGAGCGGGCCACCTGGCCCATCCGCTTTTGCCTTTCCGCGCCATTTGTCTTGAGCCTTAACCGCTTACCGCTTACCGCTCACGCTTTCGACTACGCAACTCTCTGCGGTGTCTCGCCCCGGAACGGCCATCCGAGCTCGCGCAGGAGTCCCATCGCCAGGTCATCCCGCTCGGCCGAGGTCACCAGGGTGATGTCCATGCCGTGAATCTTCTCGACTCGGTCGAAGTCGATCTCCGGGAAGATCATCTGCTCCTTGATCCCGAAGGTGTAGTTCCCCCGACCATCGAAGCTCCGGTTGGGCAGCCCGCGGAAGTCACGAATCCGGGGCACCGCCAGGTTGATGAAGCGATCGAGGAACTCGTACATGCGCGCGCCCCGGAGCGTCACCGTGGCGCCAACCGGAACTCCGGCCCGCAGGCCGAAGTTGGCGATGGCCTTCTTGGCCTTGGTCACCACCGCCCTCTGCCCGGTGATCAGCCCCAGCTCCTCGACCGCCGCCTCGAGCTGCTTGGGGTTTTTGCCCGCGTCGCCCATCCCCACGTTGAGCACGATCTTGACCAGGCGCGGTACCTGGTTCGGATTGGTCAGACCGAACTCCTTGGCTAAGCGGGTACGGATCGTCTTCTCGTAATACTCCTGCAGCCGAGGCGTTCCCTCCGCGGCCTTGGGGGTATGGTCCATAGCCCCGGCCGGAGCCTTGTCTTTGCCCTTGCCGCCCTGAGATCCACCCTTGGCCGGCGCGGTCGCTGTGCCACCGCCTTTGCCGCCCTTTCCGCTCTCTTTGTTCTCCGCCATGACTAACGACTCCTCGGGATCGGCTGATCCGATTTCAGGGCGATCCGCTCGACGGTTCCGTCGGCATCCCGGCGTCGCCGAATCCGGGTTGGCTCACCGCTCTTGGGATCGATCAGCATGGCCTTCGAGTGGTGGATCGGCGCGGCGAACTCCACGATGCCGCCTTCCGCCGTCTGGGTGGCACGGCGGTGCCGCTTGACCACGTTCACGCCCTCGATCGTCACCCGGCCGGTCTTGGGATGCACCCGGAGAACCCGGCCTCGCTTCCCCTTGTCCTCGCCCGAAATGACCTGAACGGTGTCGCCCTTGGTGATATGGAGGCGCATCCTGGTCGGCGCCTGATGACGCACCCGCTTGGCTTTCTTGAATACCAGTGGCTTCATGCTAGAGCACCTCCGG
>JBJMPB010000120.1:0-3161 GCA_045803455.1 Gemmatimonadales bacterium
TTGCGCAGCGCTGCTCCAGCCAGCGCTGGCTTTGGTCATGACCGTGTCGGCTTCGTGCCATCCGCCGTCGTGGCCGCGAGTTCCGTCAGGACCTCATCCACGAAGGCATCGACGTCACTGAAAGCATTCCAGGACGCCGGAGAAGTCCTGGCAGTTCTGACGGCGGTACTCATATGCTGCTAACTCGGCGACTGTTGACGACGGCCCTGGACATAGCCCGTCAGCTCCCCACGCGTCAGCCCTCTTTCAGCTCAAAGTAGCATTCCGGTCAGCACAGGGCAGCACGCCCCGGATGCGAACAAGCTCTGAGCCATTCAAAGCACGCTCCACGAAAGACCTGGGCGCACTGACTTCCCAAACCGACTCGAAGTCTACCAAGCGTCATCCCAGACGCCAGCATGACGCAGTAGGTTCCTCCTAACGGCCGAGATCACAGCGGCGGCACCTCACCAAAAGACCAGGTTTTCGAGCCCGCGCCGACTTGCCTGCATGACAATCCGATGACGGTTCCACTTTTGCTTGCTCGTGCGGTCGGCTGGTGCATCCTTTTCCAATGTGTGGCTGCGGCGGGACTTGGTGATGACGAGACTGCGGGTTGTTGGCGGTCGTGAGGTCGGTGGCCGAACAGCTCCCGCCGGCGTCGTCGTCGAGGGGTGCGGCCTTGCGCGGAAAGGAATGAGGCTGTCCTATGAGAGTTGGGATCTCGTCCTCCACGTTGTGACGCCGGAACGCCTCGCGCTGATCAGGACGGTTCGAAGCCGACAGCCGGTCAATGCGTACCATCTGGCTTTAATGATCGGGCGGGATCCCGAGGAAGTCCTGGTCGATGTCCGCCTGCTGCTGGATGCCCACCTGCTCGGCGGAACCGAGGACCACCTTCATGTCGAGTACGAGCGGCTGAGCTTCTCGCTCGATTTGTAAAGGTCCAACAACGCTTGTCGGACACTGCCGGAAGCGCTCGGCGCGGCTTCGATGGCGGACGGCAGGTTTGCCGGGGACGGGACTGCGGCTGGCTGTGCCGGCGGCAGCGGTTGGTCGCGAGTGGAAAATCCACGATCCTGGCGCAGAATCCAGTGACCCGAGGCTTTGAAACGCGGTTCAGCATTGTTATTCGACGTGCAACATTGGCTCTTCCGCAATCTTGATGACGCTGGTGGGCAAAACGGCGTGGGATGCGCACATACCAGGAACACCCCGTTGATCCTGTTACAGGCTTGTCCAAACACATTCTCCCCCTGATTCCCTCTGGCCTGCTGGTCCAGCAGGTCGTGCCGTCCGCCGACACCGTCACGATCACGACCGCTCCGAAGGCTCCGGAGGCCTGCTGCCCGGTCTGTGGCCACGCCTCGCGCCGGGTCCACAGCCGGTACCTCCGGACCCTCGCCGATCTGCCCTGGCAAGGGCGTGCCGTGCTGATCCGGATCGAGGCGCGCCGCTTTCGCTGCGCCGCCGCCGAGTGCCCCCGGCGGATCTTCACCGAACGCCTGCCCGCCATCGCCGCCGGCCCCTGGTCGCGCCGCACCGGGCGCCTGGGCGAGATCCAGCGCCACCTTGGGCTGGCTCTGGGCGGACGGGCCGGCGCACGTCTGGCGGAGCGCCTTGCCATGCCGGCCAGCGGCGACACCCTGCTCAGGCTGGTCCGCCGGATCGAACCCGAGGAACCGGCTGTGGTTCGGGCCGTCGGCATCGATGACTGGGCGTGGCGCAAAGGCCATCACTACGGCACCATCGTCGTGGATCTGGAGCGCCACAAGGTGGTGGATCTGCTGCCCGACCGGGAAGCCGATACGGTTGCCCAGTGGCTGGCGGAGCACCCGGAGATCGAGGTGGTCAGCCGCGATCGCAGCGCCGCCTATGCCGACGCCGCCCGGCGCGGCGCCCCCCAGGCGCTTCAGGCGGCGGATCGTTGGCACCTGCTGGAAAACCTCGGTCAGGCAGTTCGCACCGCTCTGGATCGACATGGACCAACCCTGCGCGAAGCGGCCCAGGGAGTACACAGCCCAATCACCGGCGAACCGGAGGCGAATGACACTCCACCGCCGATGACGAGCGCTGAGCGCCGGCAATACGAGGGCTGGGAGCGCCGCCGGGCCGCCTGGGACGAAGCGGTCCGTCTCCATGGCGAGGGCATGTCGATCAAGGCGATTGTCCGGCAGCTTGGTCTGGCCCGGAACACCGTGCGCAAGCTGGTGCGCGGCGGTCAGCCCGAGGCCCGGCGGCCCCGGCGGAGTTCGCTGATGCCCTATGTGGCGTTGCTGGAGCGGCGGTGGGCGGAGGGCTGCCGTAACGGCGCCCAGCTGTGGCGGGAAACCCGCGAGGCCGGGTTCCGCGGCGGGCAGCGGGTCGTGACCGAGTGGGTGACCCGCCAGCGTCTGGCATTGCAGCCAGAGTGCGCGGCATCGGCGCTCGCCGCTCCGTCCCGCCAGCGGCTGGCCCTGCTGCTGACCGGCGATCCGGCGGACTGGACATCCGAAGAGCGACTTTACCTGGAGCGTCTGTTCAGCCTCTCGCCCGAGATCGCCACCCTGCACGACCTCGCCCAGCGATTTGGGCGCATGGTCCGGCAGCATGGCGCCGACGATCTGACACCCTGGCTGGCGGAAGCTCTGGAGAGCGATCTCCGGTCCTTCGCCGAGGGGCTTCGCCAGGACCTTGCCGCCGTCTGGGCCGCTCTCGCCACCCCTTGGAGCAACGGCCAGACCGAAGGACAGATTACCCGCCTGAAGCTAATCAAGCGCTCCATGTATGGCCGGGCAAAGCTCGATCTCCTGCGCATCAGAGTGATGGCGGCCTGATCACCGCGTCATCAAGATTGCGGAAGAGCCAGACTCGGGTTCACCCGCATTTTCGGTGCACAAGTTATGAGAGAAAGGCTTTCTCCATTTTCTTCAGCTTTATGCGGCGGAGAGCACGCGTTGCCGTAGGAGATCAAAGTTGGCGCGGCCATACGTTTGCCGCTTCACAAGCTTGAGTTTGTTGATCCGTCCCTCGACCGGTCCGGTACTCCACGGCAAAGTCAGGGCCGCTTCGACGGCGGCCCGATCCCGCTCGATACTGTCGGCAAAGCCACGCAACGCGCTCCGGCGCGCCGTCGCGATCCAGAGATCCAGGGCGTCAACCTCGTGCTGGCGGATCATGGCGGCAAAGGCCCGGACCAGGGT
>JBJMPB010000174.1:0-6193 GCA_045803455.1 Gemmatimonadales bacterium
CTCGTTTTCCCCGCTCACCGCTCACCGCTCACCGCTTACCGTCTTGAGACACGCCGACCTCGTTGTCGTCGCACTCTACTTCGTTTTCACCCTCGGGCTCGGCCTCTGGGTAGCCCGGCGCCAACGGAGCGCGACCGACTACTTTCTCGGCGCGCGAGACCTGCCCGCCTGGGCCATTCTCCTCTCCATCGTAGCAACGGAAACCTCGGCGCTCACCGTGATCTCGGTCCCCGGGATCGGCGCCCGCTCCGATCTGACGTTTCTGCAACTCACCTTTGGCTATCTCCTGGGGAGAATTGCGGTCGCCCGCTGGCTCCTCCCGGGGTACTTCCGGGGTGAGCAGGAGACCGCCTATGCGCGGCTGGAATCCCGGTTCGGGGTTGGCACTCGCCGCCTCACCTCGACCGTCTTCCTGGTCACTCGTTTCCTGGGCGACGCGGTGCGGGTGTTCGCCAGCGCCATTCCGCTGGCGCTGGTCACCGGCTGGAGCGTGCCAACTTCCATCGTGGTGATGGGAATCGTGACCATGATTTACACCTGGTTCGGCGGGTTCAAGGCGGTCGTGTGGACCGATGTGCTCCAGCTCTCGGTGTATCTGGCAGGAGGCATCGGGGCGCTTCTGGTGGCGTGGAGCATCGCGGGAGGTCCGGGCCACGCACTCGAGCTCGCCGGCCAGGCGGGCAAGCTCAGAATCATCGATGCTCATGTGGACCTCACCCACACCTACACCCTGCTGGGTGGGTTGGTGGGAGGGGCGCTGTTGTCCGCCGCCTCACACGGCACTGATCACCTCATCGTGCAGCGGCTGCTGGCTACCCGCTCGCTTCGCGACGCCCGCATGGCGCTGATCGGCTCGGGCGTCATGGTAATCCTGCAGTTTGCTCTCTTCCTGCTGGTGGGATCGGCCATCTGGGCGGCGGGGCTGGCCCCGTCGAGTGTGCCCGGAGACGAGTTGTTTCCGTCGTTCGTCCTGCACTACCTGCCCACAGGTTTGGCCGGTCTGGTTGTGGCGGGAATCCTTGCCGCGGCAATGGGGACCCACAGCTCGGCCATCAATTCTCTGGCTTCGTCGGCTACTCACGATCTCTACGCGTCATGGACCGGGCGGAACGATCCCCAGCACCTGCTGAAAGTCGGCAGGCTGCTTTCCGCCATCTGGGCGACGGCCCTCGTGGGAGGAGCGCTCTTCTTCCACTTCGTCGCCAGCGGCAAAGACACTCCCGTCGTGGTGCTCGCGCTTTCGATCGCGTCCGTTACCTATGGCGCCCTGCTGGGCACCTATCTCCTGGCCACCCGCTGGTCTCGGGCTGGAAGCCGCGATGTGCTGGCCGCCGTGGTCCTGACCGTCAGTGCGATGTTGATCGTCGTCTTTGCCCGCCAGCTGTCGCTAGTCGGAGGGCCGGCCTGGCTCATCCCGCTCGGCAGGCTTGCCTGGCCCTGGTACGTCCCCCTGGGCACCTTCCTCTGTGTCGCTACCGGCGTCTCCCTCAGCTACCTTCCGCACCGTCAGCGGCGGCGTTCAACTGCTTAGCCGCAGATAACGAACTAGCCGCAGATAAACGCAGATGAACGCTGATAACACATCGCTGAGGACAGGTAGCTCCTGGTCCGAGCCGCAATAAACCGGGTCAACAGCACACCAGTAAGGTTCATGTATGCAGCCCCTGACGAAATGCATTATCTGCGTTTATCTGCGTTAATCTGCGGCTAGAATCTTTGATCGGATCCCAAATGCCCAAAACCCTGATCGGCGCGGATGTCGGAGGGACCAAGACCGCGGTCGGCGTGTCTCACGACGGGAAGATCGTGGGGCGCGCCGACGGCCCGGGAGCCGCAGTCCGTCCGGGCCGAGCACTGGCATCGGCCAGCACGATCGTGGAAGTGGTGCGGGCCGCCTTGTCCAACGCCGGCCGGCTGCGGGGCGACGTGCTGGTGGTCGGTGCGGCCGGCGCGGGGCGGGAACCGGAGCGGGACGAGCTGCGCACCGCGCTCCGCAATGAAAACATCGCCTCTCAGGTGATGGTCACTACGGACATCGAAGTCGCGCTGACCGGCGCCTTCGCCGACGGTCCCGGCATTGTGGTGAGCGCCGGGACCGGCAGTGTTGCGGTGGGACGGGATCAAAAGGGAAATCGCCACCGAATGGGAGGCTACGGCTGGCAGATGGGAGACGAAGGAAGCGGCTACGCGATCGGACGCGCATCCCTTGGCGCGGTAAGTCGTGCCCGCGACGGCCGGAGTCCACCTACCGCACTGAGTGAGCGGATCCTGCAGGTCACCCGGAGTGCCGACTTCGATGCGCTGGTGCGCTGGGCGGCCGGGGCTTCTCCCGCCGAAGTAGCGGCCCTCGCTCCCCACGTGCTCGAGGTCGGCGCCGGGGGCGACACCCTGGCCAAGGGCATTGCCGACTACGCGGCGCGCGAACTGTCCCAGCTCGCCATCTGCCTGTTGCCCCGAATGGAGCTCACTCCGCCGGTACCGGTAGCGATCACCGGCGGTCTGCTGAACGGCCATCTGCCGCTGCGCCGGGCACTGATGGCCAAGCTCCGGGAGGAGCCCGCGTTCCAGCCTACGGAAGCGCCGGTAGACGCGGTTGCCGGCGCGCTGCGGCTGGCGGAAACAGTCGAGCTCTAGCTCGCCCGCCGATTCTCCTCGGGAAGCCGCCCACGTACCCGGCTGTGCCGGATCCCGTAAAACACGTAGATCAGCAGGCCCAGCGCGAGCCAGATGCCGAACCGGATCCAGGTGAGGGTCGGGAGCTGCAGCATGAGGTAGAGGCAGGCCACGATCGAGATGATCGGGGTGAGGGGAACGAACGGCGCCCGGAATGGCCGGACCCGGTTGGGCTCGATTCGGCGGAGTACGATCACGCCGGCCGACACCAGCACGAAGGCGAACAACGTCCCGATGTTGGTGAGGTCCACCACCTCGGCGATGTTGGCGAACGCCGCAAAGGTGGCGACGAAGGTGCCGGTGATGATGGTTCCGATGTACGGCGTCTTGAACCGGGGATGCACCCGCGCCAGAAAAGGCGGGAGCAGGCCGTCACGCGCCATCGACATGAAGATCCGGGGCTGGCCCAGCTGAAACACCAGCAGCACGCTGCTCATGGCGACGACGGCGCCCAGTGACACGATGAACCGCGAGATGCTGAGCAGCCGGGGGGAGCCATCGGCCAGCGCGAGAGCGGTGATCATCGGCTCTGCCGTGCCCAGCCGGTTCCACGGCGCCATCCCGGTCATGACCAGCGAGAGGACGATGTAGAGCACCGTACAGACCACCAGGCTCATGATGATGCCGAAGGGCATGTCGCGCGCCGGGTCCTTCGCTTCCTCCGCTGCCGTGGAAGTCGCGTCGAAGCCGATGTAGCTGAAGAAGATGATCGCCGCTCCCGCGCTGATGCCGCCCCAGCCGTTCGGAGCGAAGCCGCCCAGCGCGGGATCCGTCCAGTGGTGCGGCTTGATCAGCGTGAGCCCCACCGCGCAGAAGAACAGGATCACCCCGATCTTGAGCAGCACCATCGCGTTGTTGGAGTTGGCCGATTCCCGTATGCCGATGATCAGGATCGCGGTAATCAACGCCACGATGAGAAAGGCCGGCAGATTGGCGATCACCGGGAACCCGAACAGATGCGGTGCCGTCGTCAGGGCGGAAGCCAGGTAGGTGGACGAGGGATCGCTGGCGCCGGAAGCCACTGCCTGCGCGGCCATGTGGGCGGAGCGATAGTCCGTAGCGAGCCAGGCCGGCAGCGAGATTCCAAAATGGGAGAGCAGCTCGCGAAAGTAGCCGGCCCAGCCGATTGCTACCCCGATGTTGCCTACCGCGTACTCGATGATCAGGTCCCATCCGATGATCCAGGCCACCAGCTCGCCCAGCGAGGCATAGGCATAGGTGTACGCCGATCCCGAGATCGGGACCATCGCGGCAAATTCGGCGTAACAGAGCGCGGCAAATCCGCAGGTGAGTGCGGTGACCAGGAAGGAGAGGACGATTGCCGGACCGGCCCCGGGGCGCAGCGGATCGCCGACGATCGCAGTGCCGGTGGTGGCGAAGATGCCGGCGCCGATGGTGGCCCCGACACCCAGAGCGGTGAGATGCCACTTGTTGAGCGAGCGGCGGAGCCCGCCCCGCTCCCGGATGTCGTCTTCGCAGTCCTGGATCGATTTCCGAACGAAGAGCCGGCTCATGCTGGGGGCATGGGATTCAGACGAGCGGGCGCTCGACCGATGGCCTCTGCCGCGGTCAGGTGGCTTTGCTGCAGCAGTCACGAGCTGCTCTTTCCAGGAAGAGTGAAGGAAATTCTGGCGGTGCCGGGAATGAAGGTTCCATCCGGCGCTCGAGCCGGAGTGAAGCGGAAGGCGCGCATGACCTCATCGAACTTCTTGGCGTAGTCGCGATCTTTGATCTGAGGTTCGACCAGGTAGCGCTCGACTCGTCCGTCGGGCCGAACCCAGAAGGTCACGTTGAGCGAGAGCCCCCGCAACTCCTTGGGCGGTTTGTCGAACGGAAACGCCATGTCGCGAGGCTCAGGAGGCCGGGCCTTCCCGCCTGCCCCACCGCCGGTGCCACCGCCCGCTCCCACGGTGCCCTTCCCCGATCCCGCGCCGCCTTGTCCGGCATTCCCGGCGCCGGTTCCGACGCCTCCGCCTGGAGCGCTATCCGCGGCTGCAACCGTCGGCTGCCGACTCGGAATGGTGTCCGTCTTCACCGATGCGATGGCCTGGGGCTCGGGCGGAGGAACCGGACGAGGGACAACAGGGCGCGGAGTCGGAACGGGAGGAGGTGCCCTGTGCGCCGGAGGCGTTTCGGCCTTCGGCAGTGAAGGCAGCGTAATATACGCCACCCGGGGACCACCGCCACCGCCGCCGGTGCTCGCACTGCCCGAGCGACCGGGAAAACCCGGAGCCGGTGTGCGGCCCCAGATCTTCTCTCCCCTGGCCACCAGCGCCGCCAGCAATGCAGCATGAAAGCCCAGCGACAGAATCAGCCCCAACGGATGCCGGCGCGAGACTGGTGGCTCAAGCGTGAATGACCCAGGTGGGCGCGTGGCTGCCTCGGGTTGGATGACGAGAACCGTTTGAGTGAACATAAACCAGTGACGTTGCAGCGGGACACGATAACACGGCGGGAAGGATGGGAAAGTCGGGAAGGACGGGAAGGTATGCTAGTCAGGAAAAGGAGGCAGTGAGGGTGTTCTCCCTGACTGCCTCCTCTCCTATGCTGCACACCTTGCCGCCCTTCCCGTCTCTCCCGCCCTTCCCTCCTACTTCGGCGCCTGCTGCTGCTTCTCCGCCTCCCGCGGGGTGAACCCGATAATCTGGACTCCCGCGCCACGGGCCACGTCCATTGCCTCGATCACATCCTGATACAGCCGGTTCGGTCCGGTCTTGATGAACAGAAGCTTGGCCGGACGCTGATCGTAGATGGCGTGGATCTGGGTGTCCAGCTGGTCCCGGGGAACCGGCTGGCCGTTGATCGAGTACCCTCCACCATCAGCCAGCTCGAGCACGATCTGGCTGGGCGGGGCCTTGGTTGTCTGGGGCGTGTCGGGCGGTGGCACCTGAACGTCGAGCGCCATCCGGCTCAAGGGCTGGGTGATCATGAAGATGATCAGCAGCACCAGGAGCACGTCGATCATCGGCGTGACGTTGATGTCCGACTGCACACCGGCCGAGCCCCCTGTGGTCATGGCCATGGTTATTTCTTTCCCTTCTTGTCATCATCATCGCCGAACACGACCGCCTTGTTCGGTTCGGTGATCGCAGCCATGACCCTGACGCCGGAGCGCCGCGCCGTTTCCACGGCTTCCTGCACCTTGGAGTACTTCAGCTGATTGTCGGCCTTGAAGTACAGGATCTTGTCCTCGGTCCGGGAAGCGAAGGTCGAACGAAGCTGGTCCTCCAGCGCGCCGCCCGGGATGGGCCGGCCATTCAGGAAATAGTTCCCGTTCTGATCGATGCCCAGCACGACTTCATTTTCGCCTTCGGGCCGGGGATCCAGGTTCTTTCCCTTGGGCAGGGTGGCCTTGAACCCGGCCGCGATCAGCGGAGTTACGATCATGAAGATGATCAGGAGCACCAGCATCACGTCGATCATCGGTGTGACGTTGATGTCCGACTTGACCGCCGTCCCGCCGGCGCCGCCACTACCCGTGGATATGGCCACTGCCGGTCACCGCCTTCTGGGCCTGGAA
>JBJMPB010000214.1:0-3611 GCA_045803455.1 Gemmatimonadales bacterium
GGTCCTGAACCTGGTGAAACCGTGCGACCGCTGCGTCATCACCACCACTGATCAGACCACCACCGAACGCGGAGTGGAACCGCTCCGCACCTTGGCGACCTACCGCAAGGTGGACGGCAAGGTGTACTTCGGCCAGAACGCGGTGCACGAAGCACCGGGACGACTCCGGGTGGGCGATGCCGTGAGCGTCAGCGACGCCGACCGGCCAGGCTGATGGAAGTGCAGATTTTCGGAGTAAAGAAGAGCACCGACACCCGGAAGGCCCTCCGGTTCTTCGCCGAGCGGCGGGTCAAGACGCATTTCGTGGATCTAATCGAGCGGCCGGCCTCCCCGGGGGAGCTGAGCCGCTTCATCCAGAAGTTCGGGATCGAGGCGTTGATCGACCGCTCCTCCCGCCGCTTCGCCGAGCTCGGCCTCGCCGCCGCCCGGCTCGGCCCGGAGCGCTGGCGGGACAAGCTGGTGGCCGAGCCGCTGCTGCTCCGGATGCCCCTGGTCCGGAACGGCTCTCAGCTGACTATTGGCGATGCGGAAGGTGTGTGGAGGGAATGGACCGGTCGCTAGACCGCAAGAGTAGCCGCTGAAGAGCTTTGGGGGTCTAGCGAACGCCGGTTTTGAAGGTCACTATTGGAGCTCGGGCACACCAACCCAATTACAAGCGGAGTCGGTAATCCGTTCTCTTCGATCAGCCCTCGCGGCTTCTCTTGCCGCGGGCGCTTTGCTTCTCGGTTGCCTGGACAGCGCCCAGGCCCCGTCCAGTCGCACGGCCCCTCCTGTCAGCCGGGGGGAGCACGATGGGCCGCTTGACCCCATCGATCTGGTGTACATCTGCGGTAACAAGTTCCTCGCCACCAACCAAACCCGCGGCATAGTTCGGGTCACCTACCACGTGGTGGGCAGCGACGAAAGCGGAAGCCTCACCCTGCCACCTGCTTCCATCGACGACGAAGGCTTCAGCGAGACCGAAGTGGAGACGGTGGAGCGCGGCGCGGTGGAGCTGTATCAGGGTGACGATCTCGAGACTCGCCGAAACAATCTCGACCGGGCCTGCGGACCGGCTCCGTCCTCCGCCTCCTTTGCTGAGGGCGCAACCAGCGCCTCTCTGGGAGAATGGAGCGCGCCGTTTTCCTGGAACGACATCGCCGTTCACATGAGTCTGCTTCCGACCGGCAAGATTCTCTCCTGGGGCTTCTCCGATCCACCGCAGTTGTGGGATCCGGCCAGCGGAGCGTTCAGTGCGGTACCCGCGCCGGCCGTCATCTTCTGCTCGGGACATTCCTTGCTGCCCGATGGGCGGGTGCTGGTGAGCGGCGGCAATAACGACGCCAACGTGGTGCTCAACGGCATACCCGACATCACGATCTTCGACCCGGTCTCACACAGCTGGTCGCGCTCGGCGCCGATGCACTACGCCCGGTGGTATCCCACGAACGTGGCCATGCCCAACGGCGACGTGGTGATCTTCTCCGGTAAGGACGGGACGGGCGCATCGGTTTCGTATCCGGAGGTGTGGTCGAATGGGGCAACCCGGGTGCTCACTTCGCTCGCCCTGCCGCTGTATCCCCGCTCCTTCGTGGCGCCCAACGGCAAGATCTTCGTGGCGGAGACGGCCACCAGCCGCTACTTCGACCCCACCGGCGCCGGCACCTGGAGCCGGGTGGCCGACCGGCTGTACGGTGGACGGGCCTACGGCTCGGCGGTCATGTACGAACCGGGCAAAGTGATCTACGTAGGCGGGGGCTACTCCACCAACACCGCCGAGATCATCGATCTCAACTCCGTGTCGCCCCGTTGGCAGTGGACCGGGTCGATGGCTTTTCCCCGGCGGCACCTGAATGCGACGGTGTTGCCCACGGGAGAGGTGCTGGCGACCGGTGGCACCGGCGGCACGGCATTCAACGATATCACCCTGGCCGTACACGCCGCTGAGTTGTGGAATCCGCAAACCGGCCTCTGGACCCAGCTGGCCAGCAACTCGATCGACCGGGTGTATCACTCCACATCTATCCTCTTGCCCGACGGCCGCGTGTTGCACGCCGGCAGTGGCGAGTCGGGTCCCAATCAGCGGAACGCCGAACTGTTCTCGCCGCCTTATCTGTTCCAGGGGCCGCGCCCGGTGATCAGCTCGGCGCCCGACGCCATCGGGTACGGCGGCTCATTCCAGGTGGGGTCACCGGACACGGCCGACATCAGCAAGGTGAGCCTGATCCGGCTTGGCTCGGTCACTCACGCATTCAACATGGGCCAGCGGTTCGAGTGGCTGTCGTTCAGCCGGATTCCGGGTGGGCTCAGCATTTCGGCGCCGGGCAATGCTAACGTGGCTCCTCCGGGGCATTACATGCTCTTCCTGCTGAACGGGAACGGTGTGCCATCGATTGCCAAAATCATGAAGGTCGGTGAGGTGGGTGACCCCCAGCCGCCGCTCAACGCTCCGCCGGTGGCATCGTTCACCCAGGAGTGCACCGACCTCGACTGCAGCTTTCATGACGCCAGCACCGACGCGGATGGACAGGTGACCGCATGGAGCTGGAGCTTCGGCGATGACGCCACCGCGGACGTGGCCAACCCCCAGCACACCTACGGGGCCGAGGGATCGTTCGAGGTGACCCTCACCACCACCGACGATGATGGGGCAGCGAGTGCAGTCACCCATACGGTGAGGATCGGACCTCCGCCGCCCAACAGCGCTCCTACCGCCGACTTCACTCAGACCTGCCATGGATTCGACTGCAGCTTCACCGACGCCAGCAAGGACAGCGATGGGACGGTGACCGGCTGGAGCTGGGACTTCGGGGACGGTGCCACCTCCACCGAGGCCAATCCCAGCCACACCTACGCGGGCGAGAGCTCCTACGAGGTTACCCTGGTGGCCACAGACGACGACCAGGCGATGGGTACGGTCAGCAAATCGATCGGGGTAACTCCTCTGCCCGCCAATAACCCGCCCACCGCGCAGTTCAGCCAGACCTGCAGCGGGCTCACCTGCAGCTTTACCGACGCCAGCACCGACGGAGATGGTCTGGTGAGCGGCTGGAGCTGGAGCTTCGGCGACGGCACGACTGCAACGGTGAAAAACCCAAGCCACAGCTACACCGCAGGTGGGACCTATACGGTGACGCTGCAGGCCACCGATGACGACGGGGCCACCAACCAGAAGTCTGCATCGGTGACGCTGACTGCTCCGTCTTCGAACCTGGCGCCGCGGGCTGCTTTCGTGGCGCTCTGCACCGGGCTCACCTGCCGGTTCAACGATCAGAGCGTGGATCCCGACGGAACGCTGGCTTCATGGAGGTGGACCTTCGGCAACGGCACCAGCTCGAGCGCGCGGAGTCCGAGCAAGACCTTCGCGAGCGCCGGGACCTACGCTGTGACCCACACCGCCACCGACAACAAGGGCGCCACCGGCACGTCCACCGCGGCGATCACCGTCGCCATCGGCGGCATCCTGCTCAATGTCACACCTAAGCTGGACGCCACCAGGCAGTACATGATGCTCGCCTGGAATGGCGCCAGGGGAACCAACGTGGATGTGTACCGGGACGGGAAGTTCCTGATGGCACAGGCTAACGACGGGCGGTGGACCAACTCTCGCCTGCTGCCGGGCGCTTCGAAGT
>JBJMPB010000227.1:0-3446 GCA_045803455.1 Gemmatimonadales bacterium
TCCGACTCTTGACTGTGAGCTTCCAGTGACAGCGACGCTGACTCCGGTTCCCTCCGACATCGCCATCGCCCAGGCCGCAAAGCTCCGACCCATTGCCGAAGTGGCTGCGGAGGCCGGACTCGGACCCGATGAAATCCTGCCCTACGGTCGGTACAAAGCCAAAATCAGCGCCGAGGCGATTGCGCGACGGAAGCCCAAGGGCCGCCTGGTTCTGGTCACCGGCATCAATCCAACTCCTGCCGGTGAAGGCAAGAGCACGGTGACGGTGGGTGTGAGCCAGGCACTGCGCCGCCTGGGCAAGAAGGTGATCGTGTGCATCCGGGAGCCGAGTCTCGGCCCGGTGTTCGGAGTTAAAGGCGGAGCCGCGGGCGGCGGCTATGCCCAGGTGGTCCCGATGGACGAGATCAACCTGCATTTCACCGGCGATTTCCACGCGATCACCTCCGCGCACAACCTCCTGTCGGCCATGCTGGATAATCACCTGCATCAGGGGAACGCCCTGGGGCTGGACCCCAGACGCATCACCTGGCCCCGCACCATGGACATGAACGACCGGTCGCTGCGGTCCATGGTCATCAGCCTCGGCGGTATCAACGCCGGCCCGGTGCGCGAGGAACGGTTTGTGATCGTGCCCGGGAGCGAGATCATGGCGATCCTCGCTCTTTCCACCGATCTCTCGGATCTCGAAGCTCGGATCGGCCGGATCATCGTGGGCCTCACCCGCGATCGGAAGCCGGTCACCGCCGCCGACCTCAAGGCGTCCGGCGCCATGACTCTTCTGCTTAAAGACGCCATCCTGCCCAATCTGGTGCAGACCCTGGAGGGCGGGCCGGCGCTGGTGCACTGTGGGCCGTTCGGGAACATCGCGCATGGCTGCAATTCCATCGTCGCCACCAAGCTGGGGCTCTCACTGGGAGACCTGGTGCTCACCGAGGCCGGATTCGGCGCGGATCTCGGCGCAGAAAAGTTTTTCGATATCAAAGCGCGGATGGGGCAGCTCAAACCCGAGGTTGCCGTCGTGGTAGCCACAGTGCGGGCGCTCAAGATGAACGGAGGAGTCAAGAAGGAAGCGCTGTCGAAGGAGGATGTGCCGGCGCTGAAACGAGGCATCGTGAATCTCGAGGCGCACGTCAAGAATGTCCAGAAGTTCGGTGTGCCGGTGGTGGTGGCTCTCAATCGGTTCACTTCGGACACCGAGGAGGAACTGCGGACGGTGCTCGATACCGCAAAGGGATGGGGAGCCCGGGCGGCCTTGAGTGAGGTATGGGCCAAGGGTGGAGAAGGCGGCGAGGCGGTGGCGCGAGAGATCCTGGGTGTGCTGGAGGAGAAGAAAGGCGCTTTCAAGCCACTGTACGATGCCGCCCGGCCCATCAAGGAGAAGATCGAAACCATTGCCCGGGAGATCTATGGAGCGGGTGGCGTCGATTATACCTCGGCGGCGGAGAAGAACATTGCCCAGTGCGAGTCCATGGGCCTGGGCCAGACTCCGGTTTGCATTGCCAAGACGCAGTATTCCTTCAGTGACGATCCTGCAAAGCTGGGACGCCCTACCGGCTTCCGGCTCACTATTCGCGATGTCTATCCCTCGGCGGGTGCGGGCTTCGTGGTCGCGCTGGCGGGCGACATAATGACCATGCCCGGCCTGCCCAAGGTTCCCGCCGCCGAATCCATCCGCGTCTTGCCCGATGGAACCATCGAAGGACTATTCTGATGCCGCTCGATTTCGTCAGCACGGCTGGAGCCCCCAAGGCGATAGGCCCCTACAGCCAGGGCATTATCGCCAATGGCTTTCTATTTACGGCCGGCCAGGTTGCGCTCGATCCGGATAAGGGTGAGCTCGTCCCCGGTGGGATCACGGAACAGACGACTCGGGCTCTGGAGAATCTCCGCGCCATTCTGAAGCAAGCGGGCAGCGATTTCTCCCAGGTCGTGAAGACCACGGTCTTTTTGGTCGACATGGCCGATTTCACCCCCATGAATGAGATCTACGGCAGAGCGTTCGGGCAACACCGCCCGGCAAGATCGACGGTGGCGGTAGCCGCGCTTCCGCGGGGGGCGAGGGTCGAGATCGAGGTGATCGCAGCGGTGAGCGGTGATCGGTAAGCGTTCCGCTTACCTTACAGACGGGAGCGGATCGGGCCTGGTGGTTCGGCCGGTCTTCAAAACCGCGATGGAGGCGCCCTCGGCGGCTCCGGTGGGTTCGATTCCCACACGCTCCCGCCACCTTACCCGGCCCCTAATCGTTTCGGTTGCTCTGCTACTTTTGCTGACAAGCACTCAGCTTGCCGGCCAGGCGCAGCCCCGTCCCGCACCGCCGTCGGCTGCCCCGGGTCCTGCGCCCGCTCGAACGGACTCGCTGACGCGCCGCTACATCAGCCCGTCCGGCGCGCTGTGGCGTTCGCTGCTGTTGCCCGGCTGGGGTCAGGCCCGCTTGAACCGGAAGCTCACGGCCGGGCTGTTCATCGCCTGGGAGGGTGTCACCCTGGGCATGAGTCTGAAAACTCTGCACGAGCTGGAGTATCTGCGAAGGACCAACTCGGCCAGGGCGGATGACAAGCGGCAGGAACACGAGGACTGGGTGGTACTGCTGGGATTCAATCATGTCCTTGCCGGACTGGAGGCCTACATCTCAGCTCACCTGGCGGATTTTCCCGGCGACCTCCACCTGGAGGCCGTCCCAGGAGGCGCGGGAGCCGCGGTTTCCTTGCCCTTGCGGCTGCCATGAATTCTGCGCCGATCGGCATCTTCGATTCCGGAATCGGGGGACTCACCGTGGCTCGGGCCATCTACGAGCGCCTGCCCCAGGAGTCCACCATCTACTTTGGCGATACCGCCAGGGTGCCCTACGGTCCCAAATCGCCGGAGACGGTGAAGCGCTACAGCTTGGAGATCCTCCACTGGTTGCTGAGCCAGGGCGTCAAAGCCGTGGTGATAGCCTGTAACACCAGCACGGCCCACGCCCTCCGCACTCTACAGGAGGCTACTCCAGTCCCGGTTTTGGGAGTGATCAAGCCGGGCGCCCGCGCCGCCGTGGCCGCCGGAGACGGTGGGCCGATCGGTGTAATCGGCACCACCGGCACCATCGCGAGTGATGCCTACAACCGGGCGATTCAGGCGCTCGCCCCCGGCATTCCAGTGGTGCAGCGGGCCTGCCCGCTCTTCGTTCCTTTCGTGGAGGAAGGGTGGTTCGATCACCCGGCGACCGAACTGATCGCCGCCGACTACCTCCGCGAGCTGCGGCAGGCCTGTGTTCGCGCCCTGGTGCTGGGTTGCACCCATTACCCCTTGTTGAAGCCCCTCCTGCAACGGGTCATGGGGCCCGAAGTGAAGCTGATCGACAGTGGTCAGGCCACTGCTGCGGCGCTGGAAACGATTCTGAAGGACAAGCAGCTGGAGGCAGCTGAAGGCGCGGCAGCTGACCATCGGTTTGTGGTGAGCGATGACGA
>JBJMPB010000235.1:0-4252 GCA_045803455.1 Gemmatimonadales bacterium
CGGGTATCACCAACCGGTAATCGGGATTCTTCTGATTCAGTTCCCCAGCATCAGCCGGTAGCTCCCGTCTTCCCACTTCAGGGCACTGGTGTCAATCCGGGAGGAGTCCTTTCGGAACACCACCCGTCCTCCCACGCGGATCTCGACCGAGGGTGCCGAGCGGGGGATCTCCACCTCGAATTTGGCGCCGGGCGTCTTGCTCTCCACCAGCAACCGGTCCACGTCCGATTGGAAGTTGGCCGGGTCCAGGGCCCTCACCAGCACATCCTCACTCTGGGTGAGGGAGAGGGTGGCACTCGCGGCCGCCCCTGAGAAGACAATGGCGAAGTGATTTCCGGGAGCTACCGCAAGTCCACTCTGGGATCGAGATGTGACAGGAACTGGAAGAGGAGCAGCCGGCGCCGGACGGATGGTCCCTTGCAACAGGCTGACGACGTGGTGCACCGCCCGGGGAAGCGGAGACCCGGGCACGGCATAGGCCGCGCCGGCCGCCGCGACCGTCAGCGCCAGGCCCGCCGCCAACCGCTGCGGGCGGGACCAGCCCGCCCGATGGGGCGCCCCCGAGCTGATGGGGACCGGCAGCGACGGCTGGCGATGATCCAGGCGGCGCAGCTGCTCCATGATCCAAGCTTCGTCCCGCTCGGCCTCACTGACTCGAAGCCGACACTGCTGGCACTCCGCCAGGTGCTCCCGGACCAAGCCATCATTCGGCCGCAACTCGCCATGGAGCGTGCGCTCCAGCTGCTCCGGATCAAGATGCATTGGGGTCCTCCTGATACGCTTCGCGAAAGGCCCGTTTGGCCCGGGCCAGGAGCGTACCGACGCTGTTCTCGTTCAATCCCAGCACGGTGGCCATATCGCGGTAGCTGTATCCCTCCGCTCGCAATAGAAGCAGCTGGCGGTCTCGGTCCTCCAGCTGATCGATGACATGGCGTACCTGCGCCCGGGTTTCTTCGGCCTGAACGCTTTCGGCCGGGTTCGGCGGTGAATCCGCCAGAGTTGCCTCGAGCCGCGTGGCGGTGAGCAACCGGCGTCTTCTCGAACGGGTGGTCTTTACGTTGCGAAACAGGTTCAGGGCTACAGTGATCAGCCACAGCGGCGGGTGGTCAGGCATCTCGGCCCGGTCGTTCAGCCTCACGAAGGCCTCCTGCGCCAGGTCGGCCGCCAGGTCCGGCTCGCCCGACAGGCGGTCGAGATAGCGGAACAGGCGGGGAAATTCCCGTTCAAAGAGTTCCGAGAACAGCGCGTCGAACTCCAGGGCCTGGTCCCGCGCTGCGCGCGGGATGAGGTGGTCACTGCCACGGAGTGGAGCCAACAAACCCATTTTCTTGTGACAGAACTCAGAATCGCCAATCGAGCCCTACCACGAGAGGGGCACGCGGGCGCATCTCGATGGGGGTACGACGGCCGGTGGCGGGATCGGTGGCCATGGTGAGCACGTTGCTGCGGCCCAGCAGATTGGTGAGCGTCCCGTAGGCAGCCAGCATCACGTCTCTGCCGACCAGTCGCAGATGCCAGTGCCTCCTGACCCCCAGATCGAGCCGAGCGTATGCCGGGAGATTGGCCGCACCCAAGGCATCCTCTGTCTGGGGACTCCCGCCGAACTCACAGCCCTGGTCGAGCAGATTGCAGGCCTCCCACTCGAAGGCGCCGGTCACGCCGGTGGACCGGCGGCCGAACGATCCGGTAAACCCGACCCGGATGGAGGAGGTAGCGGACGGGAACACGATGGCACCGAACTCCAGGACCTGGCTGGTGCCGTAGGCCGGTGTGTAGCTCGAATCGGCGTACTCCAGACGCACCCGTTGCCAGCCATAACTGGCGAGCATGCCATATCGGGCGCCACTCAGCGCCGCATTGACCGAGACACCGGGGACAGTTCCCGATCCGGTCAGGAAACCGCGGGTGGCAAACGGCTCGGTGGTGCTGGGCGCAACCAGAAGAAGGCCGCGGTAGTTGCTGACATAGCCCTGGAGACCGAGTCTGAGATTGGCAGTTGGACGGTAGTCCGCAGCGAGAACTCCCCGGTCGTTGCGAGCCACTGGAACACCATTAGCTCCCGATCCGGTGAACAGCTCCGCCGGAAAGATGTTGCCCACTACCGATTCACCGTTGCGAAGCGACTGGGCGAACTGGTGAGAGCGCATGTAGCTGGCCGATAGCACGACCGGCTGCCAGACGCGCCAGCGCAGCCCACCCTGCAGATTCAGATGCAGCCCGCCCGCGGCCCAGATTCCCGCCATTCCAGCTGATCCGGTCAAGCGCCTTCCCAGCTCGCGACGGTGTTGCAGGAAGACGCTAGCCAACGGCACCCGCGCATTCAGCTCCAGCAGCGGAGTGGTATTCCCCGTGCCGGAACGGTAGGCCGTATGGCTCCGTTCCAGTCGGAAGCCTGCCGTGGTGGACGCCCTCAAACCGTCCGTCTCCAGGAGCGCGAGCAGGCCCTCATCCTGACGCTCGCCGACCATATCGAGCGGGGCTACCCCCAGCCAGGTGGCTTCGGCTTCGGATGAAGCGCTCCAGCCCTGGAGCCTGACCACGGCGGAGCCCAGGTCCCTGCCCCATTGCGCTCCGATAGAGCGGCTGCCCCACTCGAAGCCGTTCCTCGGCCCGGCCGTCTCGGTCTGGGAGGATGAGGCCACCGAATTCCCCAGCTCGAAGAACAGAAGGCGGAGACTGCCTCTGAGCAGCGGGGTCTCCAGTTTGGCCAGAAGATCCTGCGTTTCCCCTCGCAGATAGGACGGGTCCTGCCGGGGTGCGGCCCAGCCGGGATAGCCCGCCCGGAGGCTCAGGAGGAAGCCAGCGCCCTGGTTCCCCAGCGGCCCGTCTACCATGACCCTGGCCTGGCTGGTGCTCATTGTCCCCTGTGTGGTGAACGTGGGCGCGGGGGCCCGGGTGATGGCGGTAACCGTCCCCGAGAGTGCCTCGGGGTAGGCAGGCGACGGTGTGGAGGACGAGACCTGGAGCCGCTCCAGGGCGTCCGGATTCCAAGCGCTGAAGATCCCGGCCGTGTGATAGGGGCTGAACACCGGGATCCCATCCAGCAGGTAGCCGGTCTGATCCGACGCGGCTCCTCTCAAATGGAGCCCGCTGGGCGACTCCGGATTGCTGGTAACCTCGCCCCCGTCCAGCGCAAGGAGACCATCGGGCTCTGCCAGCAGGGGATCGTTCCGCACGGCGGCGATGGAAACACCGCGGTCCGGGAAGGGGGTGCTGTCGCCCTCCTCCAAACCGCGCAGCGCGGCGGGCGAGCGAACCACCAGGCCCGGGAGGTGCATCGGCGCTGGCTGAAGCGAAATGGCGATCTCGAGCAGCCCCTGATCCGGGACGAAGGCGTGCAGCGTGCGGAGAGCGTAGCCGATCCGGCGGACAGTCAGATGTTGGGGACCGGCGGGAAGATCGTGAAACCGGTAGCGTCCCAGGGAGTCAGTGGTGACCGAGCGGTTCAGATCGGGCAAGGCCACCATGGCATCGGCCAGACGGGCACCACTCTCCGCGTCACGCACCACGCCCGCGATTGACGCTTGCGGTGTCTGGGCCAGAAGGAGAATGGCAGTGGCTAGACCGAACATACCAACGTTGGTGGGCGCTACTTAAGGATGGAGTCTTGGATGAATCCAGGCAAATGCCACCCCTGGCGCTCTCCTGCACCGGGGCACATCATCCTCCTAAAGCCATCAGAATTCGTTCCCCGGACACCAGGAGATGCTATGGGGATCTCAGAGGAGAGCCGGCGCCCGGTCGATACCAGGGAATTCCTGGCGATGTGGAGCGCGGCCAAAGAGGAGCACTTCGCCCAGGAGCTGGTGCCCATGCTGCCGCTCCTGCTGGGAAACTCCGCGAGCCTGGACGCAGCACGAGTGCAGGAGGCCGCGCATCATCTCGTCCGAGCGATGCACCTTGCCTCTGCACCCGAGGCCGGCTTGCCTGCTGCCCTCGATTACCTGACCCAGGTCACGGCTGCCGGACAATCCGGCCCGTCGAAATAATCTGAGATTGGCTCCGCGATGGTGCGTTGCAAGACCGCAGATGAACACTGAAGGCCGCAGATAAACACAGATCGAACGGATCGCTCCCTGAGGATTCACGCTCCCCTCGGACGTCATTGACCAGCGTTTTTGTTCAAAAGCACACCAGCAGCGTTCATGAGACGTAAGTGGATGGTGTGCTGTTGAACCTTTTTCCTGGGCAAGCACGTGGCCAGGAGTTCTAACGCGGCAAGGAGCGATCCGTTCCATCTGCGTTCATCCGC
>JBJMPB010000239.1:0-2962 GCA_045803455.1 Gemmatimonadales bacterium
CCGTCATCGCGCGTGGGACACGTCGACGTTGTCGACCAGCGAGGTGACCATTGGGTCAGCGGTAGTGAGCCCCATATCGGCTCCCCACGTCGTCTTCAGGTTGTCGCGGAGAGCGTCCTTGCTCCTTCGGCGACACATGGACGGCCGGCCGTCGCGGTGTACCTGGATCTCCTGCCCCAACGCAGCGATGCAGCGTTCGATCGATTCCTCTCAGAGAACGCTTACACGATCACGGCCTGGAGGCACCTGGCCAGCAGGAGTGATGACCTGTTGGAGCCCTCAGACGCTGGCCCCATCGCCGCTGAAGCAGCCGCTCGAATCCGCGCAATTTCTAATGACAACAGCAACGCGACCGTCCACCTCTTCGCGCGCTGCCCATTTCCGATCACGGTACTGGTAGGACGGCTAACCAACACCATCCGAACGGTCGTATACGAGTGGGATGACTCCACCGCCGCTGGCGACGATGACGACCGCCCGAGGTATCTGCCGACGTTACGTGTACGAGCATCCGCTGCTGGTGGTGTGATCTCCGAGGTCATGCTCGCTGCGGCGGAGGGTTCACTGCCGGCGCAGAGCGCAGGGATATGAGATGTCCAAGGAATGTATCCCCGGTGTTAGCGAGAAATGGCGGAGGTTTGGCCTACAACTCGCGGCGGAATATCCGCCGACCGATTACTAGGCGTAATCCTCGCGGCCGGTCTTTCACCTGGGAAGATGTCGTCGGTGCGGGGACGAATGCATTGGCGACAAAGTGGAGCTCTACGTCAGGACGGGCCCTGTCAACTGGTCACAGGTTCGCGTGCCAATGATCGGTGCGGTGACCGCTGTCCGGGTGAGGAGCCATGCCAGGGCGACCGTCCCGGGTTCGGCGTCGACGTCTCTGCCAAGTCCTCATACCTGGATCTCCTTCCGATGGCCGGCGAGGCTTTGCGCCGCATGACCTCGAGTCGCCAGACGCCAGTGTTTCGTTTTGATCACCCCGCTGAGCAGGCCGCCCTGGAGCCGTGACCACGGAATAGATCCGGGCCGTAGAGTTCCCGGCCGGGATAAGCTCGAGCATTTTCCAGGCGATCGATTTCGCTGATCCCAACCCCATCAACGCCGCTCTCGCAGCGATGTTTCCCGCCCATCGGTGGGAGATAGGCCTTACGAAGCCGGGCTCCTTTCCGATGCCCCCGGGCTGACCTACTGAGACCCCAGCCTTCCCTCACCCGACGTGACAAATCGGACACCTGCCGCTGGTGAGGATCTGACATGTATGTCGAACCACCTTGTGAATAAGGCGTTGTTTCGACCGACAAAACCTGCGGTGCCTGAAGCGGGCGAGCCTGGTCGCTATTGATTGACAATCCACCAGTCTCAATAGCTTTGAACCCTGACTTGATCATCTTGTTGGGCTTCGGGTCGCGCTGAACGAGGTATTGCCTTCACCTCGCGGGCAAGGGGAGTGCTTCGCTGCTCAGCTGGGATCGGTCCGGCGGCGGTTGTTATTCGGTGTTTGACCTCGCTACTGGTCTGGAGGGGCTGTTGAGAGGCTCGGCGGGGGTCGGTGTTCCAGTCTTTAACGAGCGCGCGCAAGGTGTGGCGTACCTGCGACATCGGCACGCCAAGACGCAAGCTGATGGCGCTGCTGCCCTCCGCCCAGTGGCGGCCGGGCCGGGCGGCAACCACCCGAGCGGCTTCTTGGAGTGCTTCCGCGGGTCGCAGGTTGGGGCCGCTCCTCTAATAGTCGTTCGGCGAGTGGCTGTGCTGCTGCCAGGACTTGGGTGAGTGCGGTTCTGCCTCTGAGCGCGAGCAGTCGGCTGGGTCGGTGCCTTCGGGAAGCTGTGCATGGAGGGGATCGAGCCGGTGGCAGCTGAGCATCCAAAAGTCACGTTCGGCTGCGATGCGCCCAGCGGGGTCGGCGTCGGTCGCCACAACGGGATGCACAGCGAAGTGTGCGAGCTGGGCTGCCTGTTCGTCGGTCAGGGAGGTGCCGAGTGGAGCGACCCCGATGTAGCGTCCGCGGCTGGCCAGGGTGACGGCCATGGCGTCCATTGGGCCTTCCACGATGACCGGGGTCGCCCCAGCCGAGAGCTGGTCTTGAAGAACTCCGAATAGTTGCGCGCCTTTGTGGAATAGCGGTGTTTCGCCGGTGTTGAGGTATTTCGGTCCTGCTCGATCGATGTCGCTGAGGTCGGGATGCCGTCGACCGATGAATCCAAGCACGTCACCGTTGTGGATGATCGGGAAGACGACCCGGTCGCGGAAGCGGTCGATGAGTCGGCCGGTGCTGGTTATCGTAGCGACCCCGGTCATGATCATCTCATCGTCACTGACACCCTGTTGTCGGAGGTGGTTGATGAGGTTGGTCCAGCCGGCGGGTGCTTGGCCGGGCTGAAATCGGGGGTCGTTGCTGATGTCCTCGCCGAATCGGTTGGCCAGATAGTGCTGCCCCCACGACGACGGAAGGTGGCGGCGGAAATAGGCGAGGCTCAGCTGGTTGATCCGGAGCATGCGTTCCCGGCTCACCGGGCATTCCCGCCAGGCGATGGCCCGCGTGAACATGCGGCTGACGTCGGTATCGGTCTGCTTCGGAGGCCCGGCGACGTCGCGGAGCATGGCCGCCACCGCCAGGTCCGGTTCGAGCCAGCGGTCGTCGACCTCGCCCGCAGCGACAGTGACTTCGGTGGATGATGCAACGGCTGGTTCATTCTCGAACGCGGCAGCTCTCACGCGTTCGTCGCCTGCCGGCGCATTAGCGTGGGCCAGGTCATCTCGGGTGGAGCTGAGGTGTGCGCCGTCAGGTTCGTCGTCCGGTGTGGCATCCAGTGCCACTGAGATGCGCCACACCATGGCCTGACAATGATCGACAGCCGCCGCGTGAGGGCCGCCGTTGGTTGGGCTGAGGAGGTCTTCGAGCCGCCACCCGCGTTGCAGTCCATGATCAACTGCTGTGACTAGCGCCGGCCACCATGGG
>JBJMPB010000244.1:0-3629 GCA_045803455.1 Gemmatimonadales bacterium
ACTCGCTCGGCAACTCGGAGAAAGCCGTCCTCAGACATCCGTTCGGCACCCGAGCAGCCCCAGGCAAAGGGAGGGATGTACTTGGGCGCGCTGGGTGGGCCGAACACGTTGGCCCCCGCGGAGATGACAGTTCCGGTGGCGAGCATGGTGCCGATTGCCGTCTTGACATGGTCGCCAATCAGGCTGCCGACGTTGAGCCGCCCGGTCTCGATCCGCTCGCCGTCGACCTCCAAACGGACCGGGCCATAGGTGTTCTTGAGGTTGGAGGTGGTGGTGCCGGCTCCGAGGTTTACCCAGTGGCCAATGACGCTATGTCCGACAAACCCCTCATGGCTCTTGTTGGCGTAGCCCAGAAACACACTGGTGGAGATCTCACCCCGCACCCGGCATTCCGGTCCGAACACCGAACCGCGGAGGGAGCCACCCAGCACCCGAGTGCCCGGCCCCACATAAATGGGACCTTCCAGCCGAGCGCCACTCCTTACCTCCGCTCCCTGATCGACCACCACCGCGCCCTGACGCACGTCGAACACCACACCGGGCTCAACCGTGGCGCCCAGAGAGATCACGTGCGTGGGATCGCCGAGGACCAGACTGCCCTCGGGTACTCCCCCGTGCGGCGCAGCCAAAAAATCGGCGCAGTCGGCGATAAGCAGCTGTTCCAGAGCGGTGAGCAGATCGTAGGTCCCGCGCAGCAGAACGCCTTCGATCTCGAGGGCCGATCCCTGATCGTGGGGCCCGGTCCAGCGCTCGCCGGAAGCAATCAGCCAGCCCACGCTCTGGTGCTTGTGGGTCAACCGCCGAATTCCGGGCGAGGGGTCGAGCGGAACACCGGTAGGAGCGAACCAGGAGGCGGCTATCAGTGCGGGGCCCTCAATGCTTCGCGGATTTTGTATCGACGGCTCGTCTGATTCAGAAAAGCCGGCGGCGTGCTCTCCCAGCAGAGCGGTGGCGTCTTCCCCAGCGGCGGCCTCCCAGCGTTCCCGGATCCGCCAGATTCCCGCGCGGAGCTCTGCGATGGGCCGGACCCCCGCAAAGGGCGCCCAGGTCGAACCGGGCAGGTCCGGCTCCAGCAGGTACAAGGCGGTCATGAGCCAGTGTCTCGGATGTCGGGCGGAAGCGCGTCGAGCAGCTGCTTCATGGCTGCGGCATGTTCGGCGGGCATCACCAGAATTCTGCCATTGGCCTGGACCACGATGAGATCCCGGACACCGCTGAGGACCACGGTGTCACGCTCCGCCCATACAATGCAATCCTCTGTATTGTGAGCGAAGGCGCGGCCGACCAGGACGTTTCCATTGGGATCTTTGGGCCTGACCCGGGTGAGCGCCTGCCAGGTTCCGATGTCGTCCCAGGCGAACGCTCCACTCACCACAGCAACGGACGGGCTTCGCTCGAGCAAGCCAACGTCAATCGAGATAGGGGTGACCTCCCGGAAGAATCGCTCGATGTTGCCTGAACGAAGATCCCCGAGGTACGGCGCCACCTCGGGCGTATGGGTCTCCGCCTCGGCCAGCAACTTGTCGCCGGTCCAGGCGAAGAGACCACTGTTCCACAGCGCGCCGGCTGCCATCAGGTCGAGGGCAGTGGCGGCGTCGGGCTTCTCGGAAAACCGCGCCACCATTCGGGCGCCGTTGCCGAGGGGAGGACCGGGAACGATGTAACCGTAGCCTGTTTCCGGGCGAGACGGCACTACGCCCACGGTGACGAGCCGATCGTGCTCGCGGGCGGTGGTCAGCGCGAGGTCTGCCGTGCGACGGAATGCGGCGGCATCACCCACGGCCCAGTCAGCATGCAGGGAGAGAACCTCGGCCTGGGGGTCGCGCCGAAGGGCTTCCCATGTGGCCCAGATCAACGCCGGTGCGGTGGAGGCGGCCCTCGGCTCGATCAGCATGTTGGCCGAGACAAGCTTGAGCTTCTGCTCCAGCCTGGGCGCGAGAGCCGGACCGGCCACAACGAGTATCCGCTCTCGAGGAATCAGACCGGCCAGCCGGTCGACCGCCTCCTCGGCGGTGGAGCTGGAGCCTGCCAGAGGGAGAAGTTGTTTGGGGTGCTCAGGTGTACTCAGGGGCCAGAACCGGGTCCCCGAGCCGCCTGCGAGAATAACCGCCCATCTCATGGGAGCAAGGCGGGAAAGCGGGGAAGCGGGGAAAGCATTAGAGCAACGCGGCCAGCGCGGGACGGTGCTGGCGGAGATCATGGAGAATCGGCCCAACATCCGATTCGGCGCTTGCCACAATTGCCAGGCAGTCTCCCGTCCCGATGTGGGCCACGACCAGCAGCGCGCGATCATACTCGATGACCGCATTCCGGAGAGCGCCGCGACCAGCGCCGAGCCCCAGGCGAGTGGCGTACTGCACCAGGGTGGCCGTGAGTGCGGCGAGTGATTCAGAGTCGAAGGACTGACGGGCAGCGTGCTCGATGGGCAACCCATCCGCACTCAACACCAGCACAGCCTCCACACCGTCGCGCTCGACCAGGCCCCGGACGAGCTCGGTCAGGTTGGCCATTGTCAACTCCAGGCGGGAAAATTGCCCGGAACGTAGAAGTCGCCTCCAGTGAAGTCAAGAAAAAAATGTTGATTCCTTTTCCCGTGACGCTTAACCTTCCGGCTCTATGAAATCATTTTTCGGAGCAGGGATTCTGCTGCTTGCCGCCACCGCCTGCAGCGACGACAATGGTCTTCCCGACCCCACGATCACCAACGTGGAGCGGACCGAAACGCTGTACGCGCTGGAGCAGACCCCGGTCGGCACAGCCAGCGCCTACGCGCTCGAAGGAAGCCGTCAGGTCCGCACCGATCTTTCCATCGACTTCGATTTTGCGTACAACGTCGAGGAGGGCGGCCAGCATGTGTTTCTCCCTCGGGCCACACTCGGGATTGACAGCCTGGCCAGCGTCAAACCGGGGTTCCAGGCCAGCACGGAGAGCTTCGAGGGGATCACGACGGCTCCGAGCAACGGATACACCACCGATTCCGTGATCGCGATTGCGGCGGGGGAGCGCTATCTGGTGAGAGGGCGGGTGACCTGCGTGTCGCTGGGCCTCCCCAAGTACGGCAAACTCGAAGTCGTCTCCTTCGACGACGTGGCCAGAAGCGTCACCTTTCGCATTCTCAGCGACGACAACTGCGGCTTCAAGGGCCTCCAGCCCGGCCTACCCGACAACTAGTCGTGATTGACATCAAGCGTCTCCGCCAGGATCCCGAGGGCACTCGGGCCCGCCTGCTGCGACGGGGAGATGACTCTCTCGGCCCGCTGCTGGATGAAATACTGCAACTGGATCGGCAGCGGCGCGAGCTGCTCACCCGGGTGGAATCCCTCAAGGCGGAACGGAACGCAGCCAGCGATGAAGTCGCCCGGCGCAAACGGACGGGAGAGCCAACCGACGAGCTCATGCAGCGGCTGAAGGCATCGGGTGAGGAGGTTCGGGCGCTCGATCCGAGGCTGCGAGAGCTGGAGGCTCTGCTCGACGATCAGCTCCTCACCCCGCCCAATCTCCCGCTGGACGAGGTGCCCGATGGCGATGCTTCGGCCAACCGGGTACTCCGGGCCTGGGGGACTCCTCCGGTGCTCGATTTCACGCCGCGGCCCCACTGGGAGCTGGGTACCGCCCTGGGCATCCTGGAC
>JBJMPB010000273.1:0-2565 GCA_045803455.1 Gemmatimonadales bacterium
AGCCCGCGGGTACCCCCGAGGATGGTGAAGGAGACCTCAGTGGGGTTTGTGGTGCCGGTCCCCTCGGCCGAGCCACCCCAGACCGGTGCCGTCGCTGTCAGCGCGTCCTGCCCTGACAGGTGAGTCGCCCGGACTCCAGGACTTTCGGCTCTCTGCGGTTGGGTGATATCGGTGCTGCAAGCCAGCGCTCCAACGATCAACCCATTGACGATCAACCTTGCTTTTCCCATGACAGTTCCGGTATTGAATTCTTCAGCAGGATTGCCAGAGCGGATCAAGCGAAGGTCAAGTCGTTGTCCGCGAGACAGTCAGGTCGCGAACCGTCGGGGCGACTGTGCCCTGGCTTGAGGAATTGAAGCAGTTGTGCGGGGAGGTCCCTGCAGGCTCAACGGCCGAATGTAAGGACTGGGCCGGAGAATGCCAGTGCTCCCGTGTGGTGCGCCTGACCCAAATGATGAGGCCCCCGCAAAAGGGGGGCCTCGGGTAATGCCTTGTTATGATGATGCTTATCTGATCGTCGCGCTCGCATTGTTGGAGCACTTCGACGTACCGCGGAGACAGATTTTAAAGGTCTGAAGTCCGGGGCGCTTGGGCACGCTCACGGCAAGGCCGTCGTTGGGCGTGATCCTTCTCAGCACCTTGTTCCGATAGAGATCCACCCGGTCGCCCGTGGCTCCGGACCAGCGCAGCATGATCTGCTGCTCGCCCGACACTACCACCCTGGTTGCGGTGAGGACGAGGCCGCTTACGCCAGGCAGCGTCGGTGGAGGAGGTGGCGGGGGCGCGTTATCCGGCGGCGGATTGTCCGGCGGCGGAGGCGGAGTGGCCGAGCCGTTGCCGCAGGAGCGGGCCGTGTGGGCCGCAGCCTTCTGCGCCAGCCGGGCCATCGCCGCCCTGATATCAGGTCGGTTCAGGTACGCCGCCCGATACTGCCAGCTGATGAAGGCACAGGGATAGCTGTCGGACAGGAGCGCAGAGCCCCAGGACTCGATCTGTTGCGCGCTGATCTCCGTTTTCTTCAGCGTGCCCATGGTGATGTTCAGTCCCACCACTAAAGCCAGCCCCTTGCTCCTGGCGGCAGCGATATTGGCCGCGAGGTACGCCTTGGGATCGCCGAACCGCTCGGCGTACTGGGCCCAGGCCGCATCTAGATACTTGTAGGTCGTGGTGAAGTTGTCCATGTACGTCGGATGGGAGCGCACGATCGTAGGCATGGTGGGCCAGAGCGACTTGCTGTACTTGGCCATCTCCTCGAGCATGGAACCCGGAATCGGTTCGCCGTGCCAGTTGTACGGGTCGTTGGGCTCATCGATCATGTAGTGCCCGATGACGGTTCCATCGGCGACGAAGGAGCTCAAGTTCACTCCCTTGTACCGATTGACCCGCTCCTTCCACATGCTGAAGCTGAAGTGTCCCTGCGCGTCCTTGTAGTAGTTCTCATGGCCAGCCAAAGCGAGGACCACCCGCCCGCCCCGGGCCTTGATCTGGGCCAGAGTCTTGAGCATCTGGTCGGCAGCAATGTTTACCTTGGAGCCGTTGAGCACGTTATCGAAAGCCTCAAGAGGCTGGGCAAAAGTTCCGAATGGGATACCACCAAACCCGGCTGAGAACGCCGGCGCTGCAGTCGAAGTGGCTACCGGAGCCGGCTCGCTGAGGCTGATGACTTCCGGTTCGTCGGAGTTGGGTGCGAGGTGGTCGGTGTTGCAGGCGGCCAGGGCGGCGGTAAACGCGATCAGCGGCAGTGCCCGCTGACAGGCGGTCCGTCGAGCCAACTTGAACAGGTAGGTCATGCTGTCGCCTTCCGATAGCTGAGGGTGGCGGTACGTCGTGGTCAGTTCGGTGGGCCGGCGCCGGCATACCGGTGCGGCGGCTCATCGAGATCGGGCTGACCCGAGAGACGAGAGAGGGACTCGACCCGAAGTACAGCGACTACTTGAACTTGCGCGGGTGCCTGAAGGCAGGCCTGCCGCGTTGGTCAAGTATCGGTCAGGCGGCTGCAGGCTTTAGCATCGAACTAGTGCGGAGCGGATCGGATTGTGACTGACGGAAGCAGCTCAGCGCCGGACCCTCAGGGTCGCGGGCAGCATGGTTGAGGGGTTTAAGCGGGCTAGTTGGGCAGTCCGTTGGCGATCAGGCTCCCGGCAGGCGCCGGTGGGTCATTGACCGTCACTGTTTGCTGCACCTCGGAACTCTGGGCGTTGTCGTTGTCCGTCACCCGTAGCTTCACCGTGTAGGGGCCGCTGGCATTGTAGACATGCGTCGGATTTTGCTGGCTCGAATTTTCTCCGTCTCCAAAATCCCAACTCCAGGCAACAACGGTTCCGTCGGGATCACTACTCCCGTCTGTGAAGTTACAGGCTTGACCCGTGGTGCAGGTGGGGGCGGCAAATGCAGCCGTGGGGGCCTGATTCGGAGGCGGCGGCTCGTTGACCGTGTGCTGTTCGGTGTCGGAGCTGCGTTGGAAACCAGCACTCCCCCCATAGGTCGCGGTAATTGTCCGGCTGCCGGTTCCGTTCGGGGTATAGCTGCAATTCCCCGATGGTGCATCGCCGCTGCAGCCGCCGC
>JBJMPB010000279.1:0-9040 GCA_045803455.1 Gemmatimonadales bacterium
GCACACGGCACCCCCGGCCATCCTCGTGCTGCCCGCCTCCCTGGGCATCGCCCGCAGTCTCGTCAGCGCCAGCCTCACGCTCGACCTTCGGCAGGTAGAGTGTAAAGGTCGTGCCTTTCCCGAGCTCGCTCTCGACCGCCACATCGCCACCCGACTGCTTGGCAAAGCCATAGACTTGGCTCAGGCCCAACCCTGTACCCCTGCCGACCTCCTTGGTGGTGAAGAACGGCTCGAAGATCTGGCCCAGCTTGTCGACTGGAATGCCGGATCCCGTGTCGCTGATCGACACCGCTACGAACTTGCCTGGTCCGCCAGCATGCCCGCGGATGGAGGGCATCCCGGCGCGGGCGTCGACGTGCACCGTCAGCGTTCCCTCGCCGTCCATGGCATCACGGGCGTTCACCGCCATGTTCACGAGCGCCGTCTCGAACTGCGTCACGTCGGCCTCGACGAAGCAGCGCTCGCAGGACGTGTCGGCCTCGATGCGGATGCGACTGCCCACGATGGTGCGCAGCATATCCGTGACAGCCTGGATACGCTCAGGCACATCGAACACCTCCGGCTTGAGCGCTTGCCTTCGGGCGAAGGCGAGCAACTGCCCGGTGAGCTTGGCGGCACGATCCACCGTGCCGGTGATCGCGTCGATATAACGGCGCCGGCGCTCTTCCGGCAGGTTGGGCCGGCGCAGGAACTCGACCGAGGACCGGATGATGGTGAGCAGGTTGTTGAAGTCGTGTGCCACCCCACCCGTGAGCTGGCCCACTGCCTCCAACTTCTGCGACTGGCGCAGGGCGGCCTCAGTCCTTTCCCGTTCGGCGACAGCCGCCGTTACCCGGCTTTCCAGTCCCTCATTGAGCTGCCGCAGGGCGGCTTCCGCCTGCTTGGCGTCGGACACGTCCTGCACGAGGGCGTAGATGCCCTCCACCCGCCCGTCGGCGGCAAAACGGGGCACGTATTCCGTGCGGATGTGGCGAGGCTGCCCCTCCTTGTATGGCATGAACTGCTCGAAGGAGAGGCGCTCGCCCGCCAGCGCACGATCGATGTAGTCCTGCACGGCCGCAAAGGCTGTCTCGCCGACGACCTCGCGCACCAGCCGTCCCTGAAGTTCCTCGCGACGACGGGGAAACCATTCCTCGTAGAGCTTGTTCAGAAATTGGTACCGGAGTTCCCCCTCGTGGACATCCATATAGGAGACGAGCACCGGCAGCGCGTCGGTGAGCAGCTCGAGCTCTCTCTCCCGTTGATCCAATTCTCTCTCGACCCGGGTCCGCTCCTCGGCCTCGAGGTATGCCTGCGTGACGTCGTAGCCATTGACGAAGACTCCGCTCACGCGGCCACCCGCCTCGACGACCGGCTGGTACACAAAATCGACGATGCGCTCGTCGATGGGACCGCCGGGCACCGCCTGGACGGCATAGCGGGCACCCGACGATCGATGCGCCTTCCCGCTCGCGACGACGCCATCCAGGAGGTCGACATAGCCTTGGGCGACCGCGTCCGGCAGGGCCTCGGCCACAGTCTTGCCGACTACGTCGCGGTGGCCGATGAGTTGCTGGTAAGCCGGGTTCGTGAACTGGATGCGGTGCTCAGGGCCCTCAAGCAGCGCGATGAAGCCCGGCGTCTGCTCGAACATCCTGGCCAGTCGATCACGCTCGGTGTTCGCCCTGAGCTGCGACAGCACCTTATCGGTGGTTTCCGCGACGGCACAGAACATGCCGGCCACTTGGCCGCTCTCATCGCGCACGGGCGAGTACGAGAAGGTGAACCAGGCCCGCTCATCCAGGCCGTGCCGGTTCACCACGAGTGGGAGATCCTCGCGATAGGTCGCCTCACCGGCCAGCGCAGCGTCGATCAGCGGTGAGATGTCAGGCCAGATCTCTGCCCAGATGTCGTGGAAGCGCGCGCCCAGGGCGGCCGGATGCTTGGCGCCCAGGATCTCGGCATATGTGTCGTTGTAGAGGAAGCCGAGCTCCGGCCCCCAGGCGACGAACATCGGGAACTTGGAAGTGAGCAGGAGCCCGACGACCGAGCGCAGGGACTGCGGCCAAGTCTCGGGTGCGCCGAGAGGCGACGTCGACCAGTCGTGGCCGCGCATCAGCGCGCCCATGGTTCCGCCATCGACGAGGAAGCCGGCACCGGCTGCTGGTATCATTCTATCGTCCATCGATGGCGTCCGGTCCGGGCGCTGCCGGCTTGCGCCGGCCCCGCTGCTCCTGCCGCTGGAGGAGGCGCAGGCCGGCCCGAACGACCTCGCTGGCGTTCTGGTATTGGCCGGAGGCGACCTGGCCGCGGATGAATGCGTTCAGTTCAGCCGTCAGGGAGACGTTGCGGGTCTGGTCGGTGGGCATGAGGGAGAGGATCCGGTGACGGGGTGGATCTAGCTGTCAACCTCTGACAATCAAGGACATCGACCCCGTCAGCCAAGCCTCCGCACGAGAGCCGCCTTGGCAAGGGATTCGGGACTACGACGGTCTGGCGACTTGGTTCAGCCCAAGCCAATAGGCATGGATATGTTCGACCATCCGGAGCAGGTCCTCGGGCCGGGCCGGCTTCACCAGGTAGGAGTTCGCCCCGAGATCGTAGGCCCGCCTCAGGTCGACATCTTCGCGTGAGGACGTCAGGATGATCACCGGCACCCGGCGCAGGACTGGATGGCCCTTGACCCACTCCAGCACCTCGAACCCGGAGCGCCGGGGCAGCTTCAGGTCCAGGAGGATAACCGCCGGGCCGGATTCGGGCAGGTCATCGATGGCAGCGCCTAGGTACGCCACTGCCTCGTCGCCGTCCACGGCGAACCGGAGCGGCATCGCCACGCCCGCCTTCCGGAATGCCCGCGCGAGCAGATCCCTGTCGTCGGGATCGTCCTCCACCACCAGGATCGTCGCATCGCTCATCGGGCCATCTCCCCGTCCGCGCTCCGGAGCTCGATCCAGAAGCGGCTGCCCCGTCCTTCCCCCGGGGCGACCCCGCACCGTCCGCCCATGCGCTCGAGGCTGCGGCGCACGATGGCCAGACCGATCCCGGTGCCTGGGTAGGTCTCGATCCCGTGCAGGCGTTGGAACGGCTCGAAGATACGGTCCCGGTGGGCCGGGTCAATGCCGATGCCGTTGTCCTCGACCCAGACGCGCACCCGCTCCCCCTGGTTCTCGGCGCGGATACGGACGCGCGGCCGTTCGCCGGGCGCCACGAACTTGAGGGCGTTCGCGATCAGGTTGTCGAGGGCCTGCTCCAGCGTCGCGGGATGCGCCGACACGGTGGCCAGCGGGCGCTCGACCTCGACCTCGGCTCGGGTCTCCTCGATCCTCATACGGGCGTGGGCGAGCACCCGGTCGACGGCCTCCTCGAGGCTCACCGGGCGCAGCTTCACCTCCTCCCGGCTCAGGCGGCTGTAGGTCAGGATGTCCTGGATCAACTCCTCCATCCGCGCGGCCGCCGCCATGATCCGTTGCGTAAAGCGCCGTCCCTGCTCCGGCAGGATGGGGGCATAGTCCTCCGCCAGGGCATCGGCATAGCCGTGCATGGCCCGCAGCGGCGCCCGCAGGTCATGGGAGATCGTGTAGGCGAACGCGTCGAGCTCGCGGTTGACCTGGGTCAGTTGCTCGGTGCGGCTCTCGACCTGCCGCTCGAGATTCTGCCGGAAGCGCCGCTCCGCCGCGAGCAGCCGGGCATCGGCCCGTTGACGGGCGAGCCAAAGCACCCCGACGGTGGTGACGGCGAGCGCCAGCAGGGCCGTCAGAGCCGAGATTCGGGCGGCCCACCGCGCCTGGTCCTCCAACAGGTTGGAGCGGGAGACCATGATGTCCTGCTCGGCCCGCTCGAACTCTCCGATGACAGCGTCGATGTCCTCCATCAGCGATTGCCCAGCGTCCGTGCGCACGACCGCGAGCGCCGCCTCGAATCCCTGATCGCGCAGCTCGACGGTGTTGGCCAGCTCCGCCAGCTTGTCCTGGATCAGGGGCCGCAGGCGGTGCAGGCGCGCGATCTGGGCGGGGTCACGGACGGCGCCTTCGAGGCTCCTAAACTCTGCCCAGACGCGCTCGCCGGCCCTCTCGTAGGGCGCGAGGTAACGGCGCTCGCCCGTCAGGATGAAGCCCCTCTGGCCCGTCTCCGCAGCGCGGATGTCCACGTTCAGCTCCGCCATGTCGCGCAGGATGGAACTGGTGCGCAGGACGAAGGCCCGGTTCTCCGCGACCCGCCCGAGGAAGAGGTTCAGCGTGACCGCGCTCGTCACCAGCAGCAAGGCGGCGATCAGGAACGCAACCGTGACGAGCGCGGGTCCCCGGCGGAATGGTCCTCGGAAGTCCGCACCCTGCTCTCGGTCAGGAGGGGTCGACGTTGCCGCGTGCCTTGCGCCGGACAGGATCAATGGCGTCGCCTCCGCGTTTTGTCCGGTGCCGGATGCACCCCGTCCGGTCGTGTTCCCGGTGAGTTCGGTCCCATGCACATCCTGTTCGTTGACGACGACCCCGACATCCGTACGCTGGCAATTCGAGCGGTCCTCCAGGAGTTCCCGGATGCCGAGGTGCACGAGGCCACGGAACTCGCCTCCCTCGAACGGGTCCTGCGCGAACGCGCGCCGGACATCCTCGTCACCGACCTCGACCTGCGCTGGGCGGATGGCTTTGCGGTCTTCGACCGGACCAAGGCCGCCAACCCGCACTGCTGCACCGTGATGTTCACCGGCACGGGCAACGAGGAACTCGCCGTTAAGGCGATCCGGCACGGCTTCGACGACTACGTGGTCAAGGGCACCCACCAGCTCCGCCGCCTCGCCACGGCCGTCCGCGCGGCTCGCGACCGGAATCAGGAGCTCCGCCGGCACAGCGAGAACCGCGAGCTCGTCCTGAAGGAGCTGTACCATCGGCTGCACAACAACCTCCAGATCGTCATCAGCCTGCTGCGGATGACGGAGAAGACCCTCGAGAGCCAGCGCGACCGCGAGCAGCTCGCCGACATTGGACGGCGCATCCAGGCGCTCAGCGCCCTCCAAGAGGAGTTCTACCGCTCCGAGGACTTCCGCCGGGTGAACGTCGCCGGCTTCCTCGACCGCCTGGCCCGGAACCTGGTCGGGCTGGCGGGAGGACGCGTGACGCTGTCATGCGATCTCGAGCAGGCGGACCTACTGGTTGACGTGGCGGTGCCGTTCGGGTTGATGGCGAACGAGATCATCACCAATGCCCTGAAGCATGCATTCCCCGACAGACGCACGGGCCTCCTGTCCCTCCGGCTCAAACGTTTGGGCGGTCGGCTGGACCTGACGGTTTCGGACGACGGTGCGGGCCTTGTCGGGGACATGAACGTGGCAGGCTCCGGCGGACTCGGCATGCGCCTCATCCGGCGGCTTGCCGACCAGATCGGGGCTGAGGTGTCCTTCGAGGGGAGCGAAGCGGGAACGACATGCCGGATCAGCATTCCAACGTGAACGGCAGGTTGCGTGTCCTCGTCGTGGAGGACGAGTGGCTCGTGGCCGACTACATCGTGGACGTCCTCGAGGATGCCGGGCACGAGGTCGTGGCGACGGCTTCTACGGGCGAGCAAGCGCTCGGGCATCTTGAGCGGACCGGGATCGATATCGCCCTCCTCGACATCACGCTGAAGGGCAGCTTGAGCGGGATCGACGTGGCGCGGGCGGCACGGGTGAGCGGCATCCCGCACGTGTTCATCACGGGCTCCGGGGATCCGGCCACGCGGGCGGCGGCCGAGGCAACTGGGCCGCTCGGCTTTATTCAGAAGCCGTTCAGTCCGGAAAGGCTGTTATCGGTCCTCGGGAATGCCGGGGCTCACGAGGCCTCGTAATTATCCTGTCCCGGGCGCATCTGCCCTGTGGTCATGAGCCTCGGTGCCGTCGGATCAGGATGACAACTGCTCCCGCCAGCAGGGCCAGGAAGATGCCGATCCCACAATCTCGAGTAGGTTCGCAACTCTTTCGGATCCAGGAGGAGAAGGCCCGGTATCGCCTTCCGCGCCTCCCGTGCCTGTGATCAGGGCCGGCCGTTCCTGGGCCATCAACTGCATCATGGCCATCTCGTCCCAGGCGGAAGGAGCCGCCTCCTCGGAGGGGCCGCCCTCGGCCACCAGCATCGCCTCACGCTGTTCAACGCTCAGCTTCGCCAAGGCCGCGCCTCGAAATGGACAGGCTCAAGCTGGTAGCTCGAGGGAGAAGGCGATTGCCATAGGCTTATGCCGCGCGCTGCTCCGCCGGAGCGATCCCAACAACGATCTGACAGCATACGCCGTCCGGCTCGAAGCGCACGGTAAGCGCGCCTCCCAGTTCCTGGGTAATCGTCTGCCGCAACAGGCGTGAACCGAACCCGGGCTTTGGTTGACCCTCCACGGCCGGTCCTCCCATTTCGCACCAGTCGAGGATCAGTGTCGCCGTCCTGTTCTCGCCTTCAACCCGCCAGTCAACCTGCACGTGACCGGCGTCCGACGATAATGCCCCGTACTTGACCGCATTGGTGGTCAGCTCGTGAAAGGCCATGCCGAGCACCACCGTCTGGGTCGCCGGGAGATGAACGTCGGGCCCGGAAAGCAGAACCCGCGAGGCAGCAACCATATAGGGCCGGAACTCGGCTTCGAGGATGTCCCTCAGGCAGGCTCCCTCCCATAAGGTCTCATTGAGCAGGTTGTGGGTGCGGGAGAGCGCCAGCAGCCGCTCCTGGAAGCGCTGTTGTGCCGTTTGAGGTGGCACGCCGGGTCGAGCCACCTGCCACGCCAGGGACTGAACGGTTGCCAGCGTGTTCTTCACGCGATGATTGAGCTCATGGATGAGAAGCTCCTGCCGCCTGGCAGCCGTCTCCTGCGCCAGCGCTTTCTCGTGCAGGTCCGCTGAGGCCTGAGACATGGCTTGGCTGATCTGGTTGACCTCCCGCACGGATGTCGCCGTCGCTGCGATCTGTTCTCCGTGACCGAGCGCCTGGGCCGAAAGGCACAGGTCTCGGAGGCCCCTGGCAAGGCTGCGCCCATAAAGCAGGGCCAGTACCAGTGACAGGGCAAGGCCGAGTCCACCCAGTCCCGCAATGACCAAGAGCGAGCGTCGAAGCGGGGCATCCAGCACCGTGAGCGGCACCGAGGCGGTCACACGCCAGGCGGACAGGTGAGAGCGCTCGGAGGCTGCAAGCACCGGCACCCCTTCAACGTTAGAGCCACGCCACAAAGCTGCGCCATCGCCTGTCGCTGCCGGGAAACTGCGCCGGGTATCGACCCCGAGCATCCGCTCATGATCACGGGAGCGGGCAATGATGCGGTTGTTGCCGTCCACAACCGAGACGATCCAGTCCGACGGGATGTTGCTTTCAGCCAGGATCTTGCGGATGCGCTCGGGAGCCAGGGCGATGTTCAGCACATACTTGGCCTCGCCCCTGATCGTCACGGGCACATCCACGAGAACATACAGGGTCTTGGCAACGGCCCCCTGGTAGAGATCAGAGACGATGGGCCTCTGTGCCTCAAGCGCGAGCTGATCGGTCTTCCGGAGCACGGGATGCGAGCTCACCGGCAGAGGTGTCCCCCAGGATGCATGGGTGTTGATGATCTGCTGACCTGTCTGGTCACGGACGGCGATATCGCTGCCACGGAATCGCAAGGTCTCACGAGCCTGCTGGTCAAAGGCAGCCAAGTCGCCGTTGCGCAGGGCCGGCGAGGTGGACAGGGCCTGCAAGGCAGCGACGGTGCTATCCAGTTCCCGATCCACGTCCGCGGCTATGTCGGCCGCCAGTCCCTTGGCAATCTCCTGGTAGCGCTCGCGCTCACGCTCGGCGAACTCAGTCGCGAAGAAAGTGCCCAAGAGGATGAGGGGAACGAGGATGGCTGCGGCGAAGGCAAACAGATGGAGCCGGATCGACCACTCCTTTGGACGAAACCCAGACAATCGCAATGCCGCCCCCTGTCACACCACCCTTGGCTGTCATGGCTCAGCTACTTAGGACGGAAACCAAGGGGTTCCAAGGCTCATCATCTGCTCGGCTCGCATCAGGCCCCGATAGTCCTGGTTAAACGTGCCAATTTCCGCATTGGGTCATGCATTGACGATCCTCTGCCCTCCAGGAGTGTCCGCTGTTCCTTGTTAGAACAGACTCTCGGCCTACTTCCGAGCAGTGTCAGAAGCTGCCCTTCAGGCTCGTCATGACCGGACCATTGCATCGATCCGATCTGAGGCTGCAAGTACCTCACCCAGGCACTTCCTCGCGTCCGATCCATGCGGGGTCGAAGGTATCTGATCGTGGCCTGTGAACGAAAAAGGGCCGCTGTTTCCAGCGGCCCTCCCGTGAGGTTGTTCTACAAAGTGAGCCGGAGCATGCGTGGGGCTGGCTCATTCCACTTTACTGCACCCCCCTCAACCGTTACGCGGCCTTCACGCCCCGGAGGAAGTTGGCGACCTCCTGACCAAGATCGTTGGAGTGGCGGGCGAGCTCCTGAGCGGCTCCCAGCACCTGGTTGGCCGCAGCCCCCGTCTCGCCGGCGCCCTGTTGCACGTCCACGATGCTGCCGGTCACCTGCTCCGTGCCGCGTGCAGCCTCCTGCACGTTGCGGGCGATCTCGGCGGTCGCCGCGCCCTGCTGCTCCATGGCAGCCGCAATCGAGGTCGAGATCTGCGACATTTCAGTGATGGTACGGGCGATCTCCTGGATCGCCGAGACCGTCTGCTGCGTCGCCTGCTGCACCGAGCCGATCTGCTGCGAGATCTCGTCCGTGGCTTTGGCGGTTTGCGTCGCCAGATCCTTGACTTCGGAGGCCACCACGGCAAAGCCCTTGCCGGCTTCACCGGCGCGGGCCGCCTCGATGGTGGCATTCAACGCCAGCAGGTTGGTCTGGCCCGCGATGGTGTTGATCAGCTGCACCACGTTGCCTATGCGCTCAGCGCTGGCGGCGAGCTCCTGCACGGTGGCGCTGGTGCGATGGGTACCGGCCACGGCCTTCTCAGCTACTTGAGACGACTGGCTGACCTGGGAGGCGATCTCGCGGATCGAGATCGACAGCTCCTCGGTGGCGGCTGCCACCGTCTGCACGTTGGCCGAGGTCTGCTGGGCCGCCGACGAGA
>JBJMPB010000103.1:0-2883 GCA_045803455.1 Gemmatimonadales bacterium
CACTCATCCCCAGCATCTGCCATAATTGTTGGGCTTTGGCTGGAATGTACGGGCTCGCTAGCACCGCCAGTCGACCCAGCGCGCGGGCCAGCGCCGCCAGAGCGTCATCCAGCTCGGCTTCGCGCTGCAACTTTGCCAGGCTCCACGGCGCGGTCTGCTGCACGAACAGGTTTGCCGCCGAAACCAGAGACCAGGCTGCCTCCGCTCCTGACCGAAGATCGAACGCGTCCATTGCGGCGGCGTACTGCCGGACCGACTCAGCTCCGGCTTGGTCCAATGCAGTCGACGCATCCGAATGGGGCACCACTCCTGCCCGATACTTGCCCAGCATCGCGATAGTTCTCGAGGCGAGGTTGCCCAACCCATCAGCCAAATCGGCGGTGTATCGCTCGTCAAACCGTTCCCAGGTGAAGTTGCCATCAGCCTCGAAGCCCACTTCGCGGAGCAGGAAGTAGCGCAGCGGATCGGGGCCGTGGCGCTCGATGGCCTCGTCCAGCGTAACTGCCGTCCCACTCGTCTTCGACATCTTGGTGCCTTCCCACTGCACGTACCCGTGGGCCCACACCCGGCGGGGCACCTCAAGCTGGGCACTCAGCAGCATGGCCGGCCAGATGACGCAGTGAAACCGGGTGATGCCCTTTCCGACTACGTGGAGGTCCGCGGGCCAAAGCCGCTCGTATCCCGGATCGGGGAAGCCGGTGGCCGAGAGGTAGTTGATCAGCGCGTCAAACCAGACGTAAACAGTCTGTTCCGGATCCCCCGGGAATGGGATTCCCCAGGGCTGCCGCAGCCGGGAAACCGAGATGTCCTGGAGCCCTCCCTCGAGCAGCCGCAGCACCTCATTGCGCCGGATTGCCGGATCCACCCGGAACTTTCCGCTTCGAATCAGGTCCAGCACTGGCTCCCGGTACCGGCTCAAGCGGAAGAAGTGATTGCGCTCCTGGGTACGGATCAGCTCCAGCGTCGGATGCTCGATGCAGTGTCCATTGACGATCTGACTCTCCTGTTTGAACTCCTCGCAGCCGGTGCAGTAGAGTCCCTCGTACTCCGCGATGTAGAGATCGTCGGGATGGAACTGCTGGATCCGGCGCAGCAGTTCGGTGACCGCGCGAGCATGGCGCGGCTCAGTGGTACGGATCCAGTCGTCGTTGCTGCACTCCAGCCGCCGCCAGAACTCCTCGAAGCGGCCAGCCATCCGGTCCACCCACTCCTGCGGCCGCACCTCGGCGCGAGCGGCGGCCTGCAGCACGGATTGGCTGTGCTCGTCCATCCCCATGAGGAAATGCACCTGGTCGCCCCGGATGCGTCGGTACCGAGCGATGGCATCCGCGCCCACCTTCTCGAGGGCGTGCCCCAGATGGGGATCGCCGTTGGAGTAGTCAATCGCTGTGGTCAGAAAAAATTTCAACTGTTTGTCTCAAGGGGAAGTCGCGGTTGGCTAGTTCCGGGTGCTCGGGTCGGAGGCACCGCCACGACCGCGCCGGCTGCGTACTTCCGCTGTGGGGAAGACTTCGCCCAGGGCTTCGACCTCGCTCCGAAGCTGCGCCAGTGGAATGATCCGAGATCCCAGATCATCGTGCCGGAGGAACACCCGCTCGCGAAAAATGTCCACCGCAATCACCTTTTCGGCGCCCACTGCGGTCTTCAACGTCTTCCCCTCCTTGGGAAAGCGCTTGCGAGCCGTCACGTAGAACTCGTGCTCGTACTTGAGGCAGCAGAGCAGTCGCCCGCAGCCACCGGAGATCTGCGACGGGTTAAGTGACAAATGCTGGTCCTTGGCCAACCCGAGGTTCACCGGCGAAAGCTCCTTGAGCCAGGTCGAGCAGCAGTATTCCCGGCCGCAGCGCCCTACCCCGGAGAGACGGGCGGACTCATCCCGGACCCCGATCTGCCGCAGCTCGATTCTGGTGCGGAACAGGGAGGCCAGGTCTCGCACCAGCGCCCTGAAGTCGACCCGCTTGTCGGCCGTGAAATAGATGGTCAGCTTGTTCCGGTCCCACTGCCATTCGGTGTCGCTGATTTTCATCAGCAGCTCGTGGGCTCGGGCCCGCTGGATGACCTTCTGGCGCACTTCCTCTTCGCCCATCCTGAGCTCCTGATGGGTCTTGCAATCTTCCACCGTAGCTCGGCGGACCACGGGTTTGAGCGGCCCCGAGTCAGGGCTGGTCTCGGCTCCTACGGCGCAGCTGGTGCATCCGCTGCATTTCTTCTCGGCGGTTTCGCCCACGGCGCTGACCCGGCCGAGGTCGCGGCCCCGCTCCACCTCTACGATGACCGGCTCCTTCAGGTGGAGGGGATCGGAATCATCCTCCCACAGGAAGTAAGCCTTTCGGGTGCCCTTGAAGCGGACCTCGATCGTTTGACTCATCAGTCCTCGGTGAACGCGCCAATGGCAGCGTACTTTTCGGCTCGGCGCCGGATCAACTTCTCCGGGCGAATTTTGCGCAGCTCGGTGAGATGGCGGATGAGAGCCTCGCGCAGGGCTTCTCCAGCCGCATCGGGATCGATGTGCGCGCCTCCCACCGGCTCCTTGATGATCTCGTCGATCACCTTCAAGCGCAGGAGGTCATCGGCGGTGATCTTGAGCGCCTCGGCGGCTCGCTCCCTTTGACTGGCGTCCTTCCACAGAATGGCAGCGCATCCTTCGGGGGAGATCACCGAATACACCGAATTCTCCAACATGAGAACCCGGTCTGCCACGCCTAGCGCCAGTGCACCACCGGAGCCCCCCTCCCCGATCACCACCGCGATGCTCGGCGTGGCCAGTAAGGACATTTCCATGATGTTCCGGGCCAGCGCCTCCGATTGGCCCCGCTCCTCCGCGCCCAGACCGGGATACGCCCCCGGCGTGTCGATCAGGGTGATCACGCCGGCTCCGAACTT
>JBJMPB010000501.1:0-2540 GCA_045803455.1 Gemmatimonadales bacterium
GCCGGAGTAACCTGAAAGCCGTAGCGTTTGGGTTGCTTCGCGATGAGGGCGGCGGCAATCAGCTTGGGCACGTAGTCCTTGGTCTCCCGGCGAAGGAGCTTGGTATCGTAGAGCCGGAAGAAGGTCGCATCGGAATTGATCGAGTCGCTTTCCTCATCGGGCAGCCGGATGATTCCGCGCGACACCTTGCCCGAGCCCGCGTTGTAGGCGGCGGCGGCGAGGTACAGCGATCCGAAGCGCCGGTTCAGGTCGGCCAGATGCCGAGCCGCCGCATCGGTGGCCTTGTACGGATCGCGCCGCTCATCCACCCATGAATCCACCCGTAACCCATAGCCCTTGGCGGTTCGCTTCATGAACTGCCACATGCCCACCGCTTTGGCCCGGCTGGTGGCGGTGTTGGAGAAGCCGCTTTCGATCAGCGCCAGATAGACCAGGTCACCCGGCAATCCTTCACGCTGCAGCCGTTCCCGAATCATGCTCTCGTATCGGGGAAGGCGGGTCAGCCAGATGTTCATCCGCTCCCGGCCGCGATCCTGAAAGAAATCGAGGTAGTACTGCACCCGGTCGTGACTGTTGTAGGTGGCGACATCGATATCCCAGGTCACCGCATCGGCCGCGTTGGCTCCGCCCGGAACTCCCTCCGCCGCATCATCCCCGCCGCTATCGTTGCCCGGGTCCTCCGGGTGGGCGTCCGCCAGCTCCTCGAGCACCGCTTCGTCGGCCGCGGAGTCCGCCGCCTGGCGTCGCTCGTCGTTGAGATCGGCCACGAGCAGCGCGGTGTCACCCACCGAGGTGCCGGGAATTCCGAGGGAATCCAGAACGGTGCTGAGGGAGGTTGCGCCTGCGGTTCCAGTCAGCGGGGACCCGATCGAGTTGGGCGAAATGGGCCCGGGGCCCGGATGCCCGCTGCAGGCAGCCATGATGCCGACGAAACCGATCCACCCATAGCGCATAGAAAGACTCCTGTGGCGCGTCATCGGGACGACGAGGCGCTTTCGGCAAGATTTCGGGGTGGCTACTGCATGCTCACCCATGTGGCGACGTGCAAACCGCAGGACCGAAGGCGAACTGAGGCGGCGGGATTCGGCTGCTAGCGCATGAACAATCGATTTCCCAGGATCCGGTTGGTGGCGTTCAGCACCGCGAGAGCAGCCCCGCGAGCCGTATCGTTTTCCGTGAGATAGGAGCCCACCACCCGTTGCCCGCCGCCCGGTCCTTCGCCATGGACCGCCAGCGATACGATCACCACCGTAGAATCAAATGCCCGGACCGCCTTCACCCCCAACAACTCGAAGCTGAGACCCCCCTGAACCGCCTGACCCAGCGCCACGACGCATGCCTGGGCCGAACAGCGCAGCTCTCCGGCCTGTGACGCGAGCCCTTCTCCTTCACCGGTAAACTGCTCGGAGTCCTTCCAGGTCAGCCCCACGCGAGCCCGGCATCGGCCATTCGGCAGCCGATCCAGGGTGAACTCCGCGAAACGAAGCCGTTCCGGGAGAGGGGTAGATGGCATTCCCGTCCTTGGGGTGGGCCCGAAATCAGGGTGAGACACATGCCCGGGCAAGGCAAAGCCCATGCCATTTAAGCCAATCGAGCAGCCAGCAACTCTTCGAGATCTTTATTGGAAACGCGGTCCGCCTGCGCGAAGAGCGCGGCCTTGGACGATGACGAGATGGGATATGTGGCCCACACCGAGCGGCGCGCCGGATCGCTGCTGCGGAAGGAGAAGACCAGACTCCACTGCGATGAATTCGGGGTGCGCTCCGCGGCGAGCGACACATTCCACATCTGCCCGGCGTGTTCCAGCACTCGCCAGGCCATCAGCTCAGCTCCGGACGAGCGCCTGAAAGCGCGCGCGAAGGTCGCGCGTCACGGGACCGGCCTTGCCGCTTCCGATGGTACGGCCATCCAGCTGACGGATCGCGACGATCTCGGTGGCGGTGCCGGTGAAGAACGCCTCGTCCGCGGTGTAGATGTCGTAGCGGTTGAGCATCGTCTCCTCGACCTTATAGCCCGCCTGCAGCGCCAGCTCCAGGACGGCGTCGCGGGTCACTCCTTTGAGCAGGCCGGCAAATGGGGGCGGGGTGCGCAGCTCTCCTTTTTTCACCACGAAGATGTTTTGCCCCGACCCCTCGGCCACGGCACCCGAGCTGTCCAGCATGATCACCTCGTCGGCGCCGGCGCTGATGCCTTCCATTTTGGCGAGAATGTGCGGCAGATAGTTGAGCGATTTGACCCGGGGAGACAATGACTCGCGCTGCGGAATCGGCGTGCCGGCGGTGATGACCGTGAGCCCGGCCTCGTAGATGTGCTCCGGCCAAAGCTTGATGGTATCGACGATGATCATGACTGTCGGTCGGGGACACTTGCGTGGATCGAGCCCCAGATCGCCCACGCCGCGGGTTACTACGTGGCGAATGTACGCCTCCGCGATGCCCGACCGGCGAGCCGCCTCCTCGGTGACGCTGGCCAGCTCGTCTCGGGAGTACGGAATGGTGAGCAGGATGGCCTTGGCCGAATCGTACAACCGCTCCAGGTGT
>JBJMPB010000517.1:0-2985 GCA_045803455.1 Gemmatimonadales bacterium
CGGAATCCGACACCGCCAAAATCTCAGGCCGTTTTCACACAGGCTGGCCCCAAAGCGGACATTAGCTTCGTCGCCGGTTACCTAGCGGTTTTGAAAACCTTCATCTAACGCTCTTTGGTGCTGCGCGAGTTTACTGTTCGGGGAGTCCCGGCGGCAATTTGTAAACGGTCGCGCCGGACAGCCGGTCCATGAGCACCGTGCCACCGCCGGGGCGTCCGACCCGCGCGGTGGCGTAGATGTAGTCGAACACTCCGTCGGCTTCGGCCGGGGACACGATGACGGTCACCAGTCGGGCCAGGACCGGCTCGGGCAGGCGGCCGCGCCGGGTGTGCGCCTCCAGCAGCGCCGCGACGGCGCGCACCGGCACCGTGTCCGCCCGCGTTACGCCCTTGTCGCGCCACAGGCCTTCGAGCAGGCGGCGGTCGCTGCCGTCGTCGGGCAGGATGGCCCGGATGCGCCGCGCCGGCTCGAACGCGGCGGTTTCGGAAGAATTCACTGTCATTTCAGCCGCTCAGTCGCCCGCCTGCAGGCGGGCCATGGAGGCCTCGGGGATGTAGGTCGCCACTTTTTCCAGCGCGGTGAGGTAGAGATAGCCTCCGCCGGGCTTGCCCAGCCCGCCCGCGTGGAAGATCGCGTTGGTCACCAGTTCCTGGTAGTCCGCTGGGACGACGATATTGACTACCTCCCGCTCCGCCTCAACCGCGATGCCGAGCAGGCCAAGCAGTTCGCGCGCACCGGTGCCGCGCGCCTGGTGCACGATGCCGCCGCGGGCGCCGACATCCCGCGCGACCTTGAGCAGGTCGTCCGCCCGGCCCGCGGGCACGACCGCGGTTATCATGGTGGCGTCCGTCAAATAGGTCATGGTGTCGCTCATAAGAAAACCTCGCTCGTTTTAATGTCGGCGGTGATCGGGGTGCGGGCGGCGCGGGCCTGTGCACCGGTCCGATAGCGCGACCAGAGCCCGGAGAGCAGCACAGTGATAATCGGGCCGATCGACGCCATGCTGAGGATGCCGAATCCCTCTACCGCGTGGGTGGCGTTGCCGAAACCCAGCCCCATGGCCAACACCAGCGGCACGGTGATCGGGCCGGTAGTGACCCCGGCGCTGTCCCAGGCCACGTTAACGAACTCCTCGCTGGACACCACGGTCAGCGCCAGCGCCAGCAGGTAACCCGCCAGGATCATGTATACCAGCGGCAGGTCGAAAATCAGTTTCAGTAAGCCTAGCGCGATCCCGAAGGCGACGCCGGTCGATACGGCGAGGATCAACGTGCGCTTCTTGAACACGCCGTTGGTCAGCTGCTCGGCCGTGATACCCAAGGCGTTCAGGGCGGGTTCCGCTACGGTGGCACCAAAGCCCAGCACCCACGCGAACAACAGCGCCAGGGAAAGCCCGACCGCGTAAACATAGAGCGGCGAGTCGGCGAAGCCAGCCACCTTCATGAAGGCGACCGGCACCAAGCCACCCGCGCTGCCGCCGAGCTTCGACAGGCCGTAGGTCAGGCCGATGTTGAAAATGCACATGCCGATGATAGTGAAGGCAATGCCAAGGAAAATCTCGCTGCGATGGGGCAGTTTCTCGCGGAGCAAGGCGGACAGGACCAGGAACAGGAACACCACCAGCGGCAGAATCGCACGGATGCCAGATACGATCTCCAGCGACGGGCTGCGCTCGTACCAGGCCGGCGTCGACGCCGCCGCAGCTTGCGCCGCATGGGCGGCGGCTATGATCTGCTCGGGGCTGAGGATCGAAGCAACGTAAAGCAACAGCAGCAATACCCCGCCGACCGGAAACAGCGAGGCCAATGTGACGGTGCCGAATCCGGACAGGCCCGAGTCGCCCTTGCCGGCAGCAGCGGCAATACCGATGCCCAGCGATAGCACCAGCGGCACCGTGACCGGACCGGTGGTCACCCCACCAGTGTCCCAGGCCAGCCCGAGCGCCTTGGCCAGTTCCGGCCGCAGGGCCGCGTACACCGTTAGTGACAGCACCGGTGCCAGCGACAGGTAGATCAGCGGTTTGAGGCTCCAGCCGTAGAGAAAGCGCAAGGTGCCGACGACCGCGGCCAGGCCCACGCTGGCGCCGACCACCAGCACCAGCATACCGGCCCAGTCGTTGAGCAGGGCGTACAGGTAGGGCGCGCGCTCCACGGCCACGTTCTGGCCGGCCATCTTCAGTGCGCTGATGGCAGGCTCGGCGAAGGTGACGCCGATTCCCAGCAGCAGTGTGATGATCAGCACCACCGGCAGCGAGGACTTGCGCGGCAGGGTCGCTCCGATCACTGTGCCGAAGGGCATCAGCCCCAGCTTGAGGCCCTCCATAAAAAACATCAGCCCGAGGATGACGGCCAGCAGGCCGCCGGTGATAAGCCAGGAATCCTGCACCAGCTGTCGCAGGAACAGCAGCTGGAACAGCACCAGGTAGGCCGCAAGGGGGGCGACCGTCTTGAACTGGTCGAGGAATCGTTGCGAAACGTAAGGCTGGAATAGCCACGCGATTTCGCGCGGCGTTAAGCTCGGCCGAGCGGTCCGGAGGCGGACGATGCGGCCGGCGGCGTCGCGTTCCGGCTCCTGCGACAGGAGACGGGCGGATACCGCAGCTGCGCCGCCGCCGAGGCTTCTCTGGAAAGCGATGTAACGGTATCTGCCGGTCATGCGGGCAGCTGCCTGGTGTGGGTGCGCAACGGGAGAGTGTAATCCTCAGTGCCGGCAAACAGGTTGGTTGCGCTCATTCGGCCTCTCCCGGTTTCCGCCTTGCAACGAGGACGGCAAGCAATCTCCTGGTACCTATCCTAGCTCCCGCCATCGTGTCCATCGCGAAACCCGTAGCTTAGGACTCGAATGAACTCCGCTTGAATGTCCGCTTTCCACCCCAAATACGGCATCACCCGACTTTGGTGCACAAATCCGATGGCTGATGCGGGGCCGGTGGCTGGGGCTGCTCTCAAGCCACGCGTCGCGACATGGGCGTGCCGAGGCGGGTCA
>JBJMPB010000538.1:0-3341 GCA_045803455.1 Gemmatimonadales bacterium
CGTCCTTCCGTCCTTCCGTCCTTCCCGCCTGTCCGCCTGTCCGCCTGTCCGCCTGTCCGCCTGTCCGCCTGTCCGCCTGTCCGCCCGAGTATTACGCTCCCTCTCCCGGGGGCTATCTTTCAAGCACAACCCACAAAGCAAGCCGGATGATGCCTTCCCTGCTGGACCGTCTCCAGGAGGCGCTAACTCCCGACTATACAGTCGAAGGGACCATAGCGTCCGGTGGCATGGGTACAGTCTTCCTGGGACGGGATAAGCGGCTCGATCGCCCGGTTGCGATCAAGACCCTGCGCCAAGAGATCGCCACCGCGGTTGCCGTGCAGCGCTTCATGCAGGAGGCGCAGCACCTCGCCCGGCTCAACCACCCCAACATCGTCAGAGTGCACGACGCGGGCGAGGCCGATGACCTCGTCTACTACGTCATGGACTATATCGAGGGAGAGACGCTCGACGTCCGGATCGATCGCGGTCCGCTCAGCCTCACCGAAACCCAGGAACTGGGCCGCGAGCTCCTGAGCGCGCTCGCTCTGGCCCACCGAAACGGCATCGTTCATCGCGACATCAAGCCGAGCAACGTGTTTCTCTCCGACGGCCGGGCGATGCTGGCCGATTTCGGCATCGCTCATTCGCTCGACACGTCCACCGCACTCACCCGGCCGGGACAGCTGATCGGCACGCCTGCGTACATGGCGCCGGAACAGTTCGCGGGAGGAACCATCACCCCTCGCGCCGATCTCTACGCGGTCGGCCTGATCCTGTTCGAAGCCTGCACCAGCCGGGCCTGGGAGCAGTTCACGGAACCGCAGAATGCTGACTGGGCCGGAGTGCCGGGCACGCTTCGCCGAGCACTCACCCGAGCGCTCCAGCTGGATCCCGTGGAGCGCTGGCCCGACGCCGGCAGCTTCGCTCGCGCTCTCACCGGAGTGCGCCCCCGCCCTCTCGCCTCCTCTGCCTTCGCCGTGCTTCCTCTTGCCGCCCTCTCGATCTGGGGGGTCTGGCATGTCCTGGGCTCGGAGACCAGGTCGGCAGGCGACATTGCCGTTTTTCCCTTCGAGGCGGTAGGAATGGCCGACAGTACCCTGGGCGACCACCTCTCCCGTCTCACTGCCAGCTATCTCGAAGCTTCGCCCGGCATGTCGGTGGTACCCATTCGTACCAGCTTTCAGGACTGGCGCGCCTCTTCGCTCCCGCCGGCCGCCAGGGTAGCTCGGCTGAGCGGTGAGCGGGGCGCGAAGTACGGGGTCTGGGGAGTGGTGCGGCCCTCGCGAGGTGGGCTCGAGATCCAGCTCTACTGCATTGATGCCTCCGGACACAACCGGTTGGAGACGATCGTTCGCGGTGACACCGCAGACCGGATGGGAGTGGCCGATAGCATCGGTCTTCGGGTTATTGCTGCCATCCTGCCCCATGCCAAGCAGCTCTCCCGCAACCAGAGAGGGCTCGCCGGAGTGGACCCTCGTGCCGTCGCGGACTTTCTCTCCGGAGAGGCGGCAGCGGAGCAGGACGCCTGGCTGACTGCTGAGCAGCACTATCAGAACGCCCTGGCCATCGATTCTACTTTCGTCCTTGCCATGTGGCGGCTGGCGAACGCCCGGCGGTGGATGCCTCTGCGCCCCGGCGGCCCGCTGCCGCCCGGCTTTCTTGCCTTGTATCGCTCTCATGGAACCAACCTGCCGGCCAAAGACCGGCTCCTGATCGAAGCGCAGTTTGCTACCACCAGTGACCAACGACTGGCCTTATATAAGGAAGCGCTTCGTCAGGCTCCCCGTGACGCCTACATCGCGCTCTTCTACGGTGACGAGCTGTTTCACCGCGGTCCACTCTCAGGCTGGTCGCGGGACAGCGCGATTGCGGTCCTGCAGCAGGTAGTCGCGCTCGACCCCTCCCTGGCGCCCGCGCTCGAGCATTTGACCTGGGCGTTGATTCGTTCGGGCCGGAGCTACGAGGCGCGACAGAGTCTGGATGCGCTGCACAAGGTGGCAGGCAAGCCGGAGGAGTCGGAGATCTACCTGCCGATGTTTCTCGAGATCGCCTACGGCGCCCGCTTTGTCCCCGACCTGACTTCGCTCAAGAACCCGGTTCTCCTCTCACCGCCTGGTTTGAGCCTCGCCGCCCGTGGTGCATTCTCCATGGACATCCCGGAGACCGGCATCCTGCTCGGCTCCCGGTTGGCCTCCCTGCCCTCGGCTCCCGATTCGCTTCACGGCAGTGGCCGAATTGCCGTGGGACTAGCGCTGATGACGCTGGGACGGCCGGCGGAGGCCCTCAAGCAATTTGACGCCGCGGAAGCGCTGCTCTCACAGCACATCGAAGTCAGACAGCAGTCGGCCGAGTGGAGGGTCATTCCTGCGGCACTCGGTCTGCCCGGAATGACTGACGCTGATGTCGAGCGCGGTCGGCGAGCGCTGGCGCAACTGACCCATGACACGACTCGATCAGTTCGCGCCGCGTGGGCCCTGGGATTCGAGGCCTTGGCCCGAGGCGACTCGGCAAGAGCCGCTCCCTGGCTTCGGCTGGTGGTGTCGCGGACGCCGGAGGCAAATCCGTTCCATGCTCTACTGCTCGCCATGCAGGAGGCGAGGGCCGGACGGCTCGAGGCGGCACTGCAGCTGTCGGAGCCCGCCCTCGCCTATGACTCCGCCGGCAAGGCGGGCGATCCCTTTTTCCGTGCTGCCCTCCACCTGCAGCGGGGCGATTGGTTCGAGAGAATGAACCAGACGACATCGGCCGACCGCTCCTGGCTCTGGTACGAGAACCTCGACGTGATCGGGTGGCCGAGCACCGTGGTGCAAGCTGGAGAAGTGGATTGGCCTCTGGGGAATCTCGGCCGGCTCAAGCGCGCGACGCTGGCAGCAAAGTCGGGCAATAAGGCCGCAAGCTGTCGCCTGACCGCCGAGCTGACCCGGAGCTGGGCCCATGCAGAGCCCTCCTTTAGTCCTCTGCTGGCTGAGGCCCGAGCTCTGGAGCGACACTGCGGGTGATGACCCAATCCTTGCTCGAGCGGGTCCAGTGCGCGCTGGGCAACCGCTACGAGGTGGATCGGGAGGTGAGCGCCGCCGAGGGGACCGGCCTGTTCCTGGCGAGCGATCGTTCGCTCAAGCGGACGGTGGCAATCAAAGCGATGGATAGAGCCGCAGCGGGCGACGCGCTCGCCCACCGGTTTGAGAACGAGGCTCGCAGCTTGGCCGGCATGAGTCACCCGAACATCGTCGCCATTCATGACCTCGGCGAGCGCAACGGGCTGCTCTACTATGTGCGCGACTTTCCCGCCGGGGAGCCGCTGTCGGAACGAATTGCCCGATGCGTATTGTCGCCGAGCGAAGCGGTGCGCCTCGGCCTCG
>JBJMPB010000572.1:0-12045 GCA_045803455.1 Gemmatimonadales bacterium
GGGCCTCACGGGGTTGGGTTCGGACGGCCGGCCCGATCGAGAACCTGGAGTTGTGGCAGGACCTGGCAAAGACTGCCCGTTTGCACGAGGTGCAGTGGACCTGGGTTCGGGGGCACCAGGGACATCCCAAGAACGAATACGCCAACGATCTGGCGATCGCCGCCGCTCGCGGCGGCAAGAGCTCGGATGGTGCCGTTGATTCGGGGTTTTTACCCTGGCTCGAGATCAAACAGGCTAAGGGAAAGTTTGTCGAGTACGACCCCGACGTGGCCTTCGCTATTCTGGAAAGGAGGGTTGCGGAAGGCGAGAGCTTTCCCCTGGCCGAGAAGGTGTAACCTCCCATCAGCAGAACCCGATCCTCAGCACGAAACCTGCTGGCAGGCGCGGTTAGTTGCGCCGCCATCTCGCGTGCAAAGATTTGCGCCCCTGATCCGAGCCAGGAGAACACGGGTGAATCTGGAGCGACTGTTTCGTCAGATTGTGCTGAACCTTGCCACCAAGGATCCTGGTGGTCTCCGTCGAGCCCTCAGCCTGGCTGAGGTCCGCGACGGGGTTGTTCCCTATCGCGCCAACCGGCGGGCCCTCGGCATCGAGACCAGCGAGGACTATGAGTTGGCGTTGCTGCGGCTCTACGCCGGGGAAGCCGGTTTGGCCCGGACCGCCCCTGCTGAGGCCCGGGCCGAGCTCGCAGCGGAGCTCAATCGTCCTCATCCCGATCTGGCCATCCTCCAGCAGCATGAGACGGCCACGATCCGACTCGATCCCGCTGCCGTGGATAGGATCTTGGACCCGGAGCCGAACTTGAGATTTGCGCCCAGGAATTCCGCCATCTCTCCTGAGCCCAAGGCGCCGCGGAAGCGGAGCCGCAGCAAACCGGAAATTAGGCCGGCCGACACTCCGATCTCCTGCTGCAACCGCTGCAGTGCCTCCTTGCCGCCTGGTCGAGCCGTCAGCTTCTGTCCCCAATGCGGGCAGAACCTGGCCACTCGGCACTGCCTTGAGTGCCATACTGAGCTCGAGGTTACCTGGAAGCACTGCATCAACTGCGGAGTCTCGGTATCTCCCAACCGGCGTACTGGCTCCGAAGGCTGAGCTTTGCGGCGACTGGCCAGCCGGGCATATTTCAACCCTCCACACTCCACCCGCCGGGGTACCTCACGTGAGCGACAGCGCTGACATCGTATTTCTATCCGGCGTCCGAACCGGCTTCGGCAGCTTCGGCGGGTCGCTTAAGGATTTCTCGGCCACTGATCTGGGCACCCACGCGGCACAGGTTGCCATTCAGCGGAGCGGCGTGGAACCTGGGGCCATCGATCACGTCGTCTTTGGCAACGTGCTCCAGACTTCAGCCGATGCGATCTATTTGGCCCGCCACGTGGGGCTACGCTCGGGCATCCCGGTCGAGACTCCGGCGGTAACGGTGAACCGACTCTGCGGATCCGGCTTCGAAGCTGTTATCCAGGCAGCTCAGCAGATTCTGTTGGGAGAGTCGCGGATGGTGTTGGCCGGGGGGACTGAGTCGATGAGCCAAGCACCGCATGTAGTCCGCGGCGCGCGCTGGGGGCTGCGGCTCGGACCGGCAGCTCCGCTGGAGGATACCCTGTGGGAGGCTCTGAGAGACCCTGCCTGCGGATTGTCGATGGCCGAAACAGCGGAGAACTTGGCAGAACGCTATCGGATCACCCGTCAGGCAGTCGACTGCTACGCCGCACGGAGCCAGGCTTGCGCCGCGGAGAGCTGGAAGGGAGGGGCCTTCGCCGATGAAGTCATTCCTGTTCCCATTCCCAACCGGAAGACCAAGCAGAACGAGCCTTGGGCAGCGGACGAGCACATCCGTTCCGGCACCTCTCCCGAGGCACTGGCCAAACTTCCGCCCTACTTCAAGAAGGATGGCGTGGTGACCGCCGGTAACGCGTCCGGCATCTGCGACGGTGCGGCAGCGCTGGTTGTGGCCAGTGCCCGCGAGGCGGCCGGGCGGGGTCTCCGTCCGCTGGGACGGCTGGTGGCATGGGCCACCGCCGGGGTGGAGCCGAGCATCATGGGCATCGGGCCTGCTCCCGCCTCCCGCAAGGCTCTATCCCGCGCCGGGCTTAAGCTGGACGACATGGATCTGATCGAGGTGAATGAGGCATTCTCGGCCCAGTACCTTGCAGTCGAGCAGGAGCTCGGACTGGATCGGGAGCGCACCAACGTCGATGGCGGCGCAATTGCGTTGGGTCATCCGCTCGGCGCCAGCGGAGCCAGAATCACCTTGCATCTTCTGCACGCCCTGCGGCGCCGTGGCGGCCGCTACGGTCTGGGCAGTGCCTGCATCGGTGGGGGTCAGGGCACCGCGGTGATCGTAGAAGCTTTTTCCAGCTGAGAGTGAACTATGGACTTCGTGATTCCTGGACTCGCCATCGCATTGCTCTACTCCTTTATGAGCATGCGCGTTCTTCGCCAGTACGAGCGCGGGGTGTCATTTTTCCTGGGAAAGTTCTGGGGCACCAAGGGGCCCGGACTCATCTTCCTCCCGGCCGGGTTTGCCAACCAGAAGCGGGTTTCCCTCCGCATCGTGGCCCTCGATATCCCACCCCAGGACGTCATCACCCGCGATAACGTATCGGTGAAGGTGAATGCGGTGCTGTACATGCGGGTGAGCGACCCGGCCAGAGCGGTGCTGGAGATCGAAGACTATCTCTACGCCACCAGCCAGTTGGCCCAGACCACGCTGCGGTCGGTGCTGGGAGAGGTCGAGTTGGATGAGCTGTTATCCGATCGGGAGAAGATCAACGCCGTCCTCAAGAAGATCATCGATGAGCGGACCGAGGCGTGGGGTATCGAGGTGTCCGCGGTCGAGGTGAAGGATGTCGATCTCCCGGATCAGATGAAGCGAGCCATGGCCCGGCAGGCCGAGGCCGAGCGGGAGCGGCGCGCCAAGGTCATAGCGGCGCAGGGCGAGCTCCAGGCATCCGAGACCCTCGCCCAGGCGGCGCGGAATCTGGCGGCTGAGCCCAGCGCCATCCAGCTCCGTTACCTCCAGACCGTCACCGAAATCGCGGCGGAAAACAACTCCACCACCATCTTCCCCATTCCCATCGAGTTGTTCAAACCCTTCCTCAATGCGGCCCGGTCCACCGCGCAACGCCCGGAAGACTCGGCCGAGCCGGCAGGACCGGCCCTACCGGCATCGGACATCTCTTCGCTCATGTCTCAGCTCCGGATCCAGGCGGCACGGACTCCTCCGTCCGAGTAGCGATGACTGAGGGTCCCCTGAGCCCTGCCCCCGCGCGGATCGACCGTGCGGCACTCGAGCGGATTATCCGGCGCGCCGCCGAGCTCCAAACCGCGGAGCGCGAGGTAGGCGAGACGCTCACCTCGGACGAACTGATCTCGCTGGGGCGGGAAGTCGGCATCCCGGTTCGGTACCTTCAGCAGGCGCTGCTCGAGGAGCGTTCCCCGCTGGGCACGCCGAGAGCTCCGGGGTTGATGGACCGTATTGCCGGCCCCAACCAGGCCACCGCCCAGCGAGTGGTGCCGATGGATGCGGACCAGGCGGAAGTGGCCCTGCTCCGCTGGATGGAGCGCAACGAGCTGCTCTGCGTACAGCGGCAGCAGCGCGGCCGGATCACCTGGGAGCCGCTCGGCGGATTTCAGGCGGCTGTCCGCCGTTCCGCCGCGGCACTGGGCGCCGGCAAGCAGCCGTTCATGCTGTCCCGCGCCGCCACCGTTTCTGCCACCATCCTTGCCCTCGAATCGGGCTACTCCCATGTCACCCTGCTGGCCGATGCCCGCAAGGTGAGAAACGAGTATCTGGCCAGCGGGACCGCGTTGGCCGGGACAGGCGCGGCTGCCACCGGGGCAATGGTAGCGCTCGGCGCGCTGTTGCCGGTGGCGATCCTGCCCCTGCCGATAGCTATGGCTGTGGGCTACACGGTTCTTCGGCGATACGGCCCGGCCGTTGCCCGCATGCAACTCGGGCTCGAGAGAGCGCTGGACTTCCTCGAGAGTAGCGGGGGTGCGCCAGCGGTAAGGGCCGGCGATCGTTCCGGGCTCATGGGTCTGCTGACCGACGAGCTGAGAAAGGCCCTCAAGTCGTGATCAGGGACTCTGGATGAGCCAGATCAAAAAGGTGGGCGTGCTCGGCTGCGGGCTCATGGGCAGCGGCATTGCTCAGGCGTGCGCGAGCGCCGGATTCCCCACCGTTGCGCGCGACGTGGGTGGTCCGCTCCTGGAGAGAGGTCGAGCCGGGATTCAGAAGTCGACGGGCAAACTGGTGGAGAAGGGCAAGCTGCTTGCAGCAGACCGTGACGCTGCCTCGGCCCGGCTCTCCTTCACCACCGAAATGGCCGACCTGAAAGACTGCGACATTGTGATCGAAGCGGTCACTGAGGATCTGGCCCTCAAGAACGAGCTCTGGCGCGAGCTCGATCGACTCTGTCCCCCCGCCACCATCTTTGCCTCGAACACGTCCAGCCTGACCATTGCGGCCATGGCGGCGGCCACTCAGCGGCCGGACCGATTCGTCGGTCTCCACTTCTTCAACCCAGTGCCATTGATGCCTCTGGTGGAAGTGGTGAGAACGGTCACCACGAGCCCGGAGACGTTTGATCGGGCGTTCACCTTCGCCCGGGCCCTGGGTAAGGAGCCGATCGCCGCAACCGACAATCCCGGGTTCATCGTGAATCTGCTGCTGGTTCCTTTCCTCCTGGACGCAGCTCGCGCCCGGGAGCGCGGTATCGCCTCCACCGCCGATCTTGACCGCGGGATGCAGCTTGGCTGTGGGCACCCGATGGGTCCACTTGCTCTCATGGACTATATCGGCCTCGATACCGTCGTCAGAATCGCCGAGATCATGTTCGACGCCTACCGGGAGCCGCGCTATGCCGCGCCTCCCCTGTTGCGGCGAATGGTGGTCGCCGGGTTTCAAGGCCGCAAAAACGGCCGGGGGTTTTATGATTATTCGGTCGATCCCCCGGTGCCGGTGGACCTGGGCTTGGGGAAAGCGTGAACAGTCAACGGTGAATGGCGAACGGGATCTCCCGTCAGCACCGTCTACTGTTCACCCTTTACCGTTCACGCTTCGGAGAAACCATGCTCGGCTACGACTGGCCCCGCCTCCACGCCGCCCTGAACGACCTTCCCACTGCCCTGCTGCTCACCGCTCTGCTCTTCGATGTGGTTGCCTTAGCTACCAAGCGAGAAGGGCTTCGCCTGGTGAGCTTCTGGACCCTGATGATTGGGGCGATCGGGGGAGCGGCGGCGGTGATCTCCGGCCTGCAGGCCGAGGAGCACATCGCCCACGGCGAGGCGGTGCATGAAGTCATGGAGACTCATGAGAAGTTTGCCCTGATCACCCTCGGAGTGTTTGCGGTGCTGGCGCTCTGGCGCATCGTACGGGAGCGGAAGATGCGCTCAGGCGAGCGCTCCCTCGTCTTGGTCCTCACCCTGATCGGCGTGAGTATCCTGTTCGTAACCGCGAACTACGGCGGCAGGCTGGTATTCGAACATGCGGCAGCCATTCCGACCCCGGTCCTTCAGGAAGAGCTGCACGAGCGAAGTGAGGGACACCACCACCATGATGGGGAGGAGGAATCGCCCGCCCCATCCGCCGACTCCGTTGACTCCCAATCGCCAGCCCACGTGGACCCGCCGGGCACTCCGCCTCACACTCACTCGCATCCACCCGGCACTCCGCCGCATCGGGATTAGGTGCGCGGTTCGATTCTACCGCTGGCTCTGATTTTCGGGGCCGCGTGCCAACCCAACACCGGCCGGCCGGTCTTCAGCCCCCTACCCGATGCTGCCGGCACCGAGGTTCGTCTCACGCCGGCTGAGGCCACCCGGCAACTTGCCGCCGCGCTGCGCGCGGACTCGGTACCGGTGAAGAAGGTTTTGGTTCGGGATGCTTATCTGGAAACCGGCTGGTTCGATGCGAAGACGGGGCGGACCCGGAGCAGCTCTCTGGGCACCGGAGTGGTACGGGTGCGAGCGTGGGCCGATCCTGCCCGGCCGGGAAGCTCTCAACTAGCAGTGGAGACCGTCTACCGGCCCCTGGCCGACCCCTCGCTGCCTCTCCGCGAGCTCGACCGCCAAGTACCGGCAAAGCACCCGGTAGCCATCAAAGTGGATTCGGTACTGCAGCAGCTGGTCAAGCGGTTCGGGGGACCGCCACCGCCGCAGGCAGAAACGCCAGCACCCGCCTCGGCGAGGCAGGCGCCGCCCGACGTTCAGTAGATCGAATCAGACCACATAGGAGCGAACCCACTGCTCCAGTTGGACCAGGTCGAGCGCCGCGTCCTTGCAGGGCCCGGATGGGAGCGTCATCGTCAGCCCCAGCACTGGGATCTTCCCGGCGACATCGTGCAGGCCGCTCACCATGTCCCGCTCGCACGCCACCGCCACAACCGCACGCGGCCGCCGCTCGCGAATGACCCGCCTGGCCAGCTGCCCCCTGGTTGCGACAAAGACCGGCACCCCGTACTTCCCCGCGATACCGAGAACGCCATCCAGCGTCACCTTTGACAGGCAGCGAGGGATCAGCAGCAGCAGCTCGCCCTTCCCAACCTTCCGGCCGCGAGAGCCGGCCAGCGCGTTGTACACCTTCACTGCGGCATTCTCGACCCAGTCTCTTCGGCCAAACCGATCCGCCACACGCGAGGTGAGACGCATCAGGCGGAGAAACGGCCCCCGCTCGGCCAGCCGCTCGGGCAAGAGTGACCGGCCTGCGAAAAATGAGACGAGAAGGAGCACCCACCACAGCCACAGGACCGAGCCGCCTATGAGCAGCGCACTCCACAGAACGGCAGGCGTTCGGGGGTGAACCGCGCCCAGTCTGGGTCCCAGAAGGAAGAGAGCGCACGCGACGACTCCCAGGAGCAATACCAGAGTCAAGGCCGACCAGGCGAAATACAGGGCGGCCGGGGAGTCGTAATTACCCTGATTGGGCAAAGGCCGGCCGTCCCACTCGTCCCACTCGTGGCCCAGTCGGCGATCGACATCGATATGGATGAGTTGAGCGCGAGGAAGCTCAGCCATGGTGACAAGATAGTTAGCTTAGGGCGATGCTGCCGCCGCCCGACATCAAAGGGCAATATCGGGAGGACTCCCGCACTCGAGCCGCCTACTCCGAGGGAGCCGGCATCTACCGGATCCTGCCTCGAGCCGTCTGCCTTCCCAGGGATGAAGCAGACCTGATCAGCTTAGTCAGCTGGGCAGCCGACTCAGGCATCTCGCTGATACCCCGCGGTGCTGGTAGTGCGATGGCAGGGGGGAATGTCGGGGAAGGGGTAATCGTCGACCTGACTCAGCTCAGCGACAAGCGCCTCCAGGTCGAAGCGCGTGCGCGCCGGGCAGTCACCAGCGCTGGAGTGACCCTCGGCCAACTCAATAACGCTGCCGCCACCCATGGTCTTCGGCTACCGCCCGATCCCAGCAGCGGAGCATGGGCCACCCTGGGCGGGATGGTTTCCACCAATGCGGCAGGGCCGAGGTCCGTCCGGTACGGCAGCGTGCGTCCGTGGGTGGAATCGCTGGCCCTGATCACGGCCGACGGAGAATCGATCACCCTTCGACGGGGGACTCCTTCCACTGGCTCGAGCGCAGTCCGTCGCTTCTATCAGGACGCCGCTCCAGCAATCCTCCGAGGGTCCGGCCAGATCGAGAGTCGGTTCCCTCACACCCGCAAAAATTCCTCGGGATACGCGCTCGACTCGTTCATGGAATCGGGAGATGTTCTGGATTTGGTCATCGGAGCGGAAGGGACCCTGGGCATCGTGACCGAACTGGAATGGCGCCTCGACCATGCGCCGAGCCATCGTGCCGGGCTCCGCGCCTCCTTGCGGTCGGTCGATTCCCTCGGCGAGGCGGTACGCGCCACGCTTCCCTCCCAGCCCGCTGCCATCGAGCTTCTGGATCGGACCTTTCTCGATCTGCTCGCTGGGGATACTCTGGCGGGAGCTGCCTTCCGTTTCACCGAAGCGGAGGCGGTGCTCTTGATCGAGCTGGAGCGGGACGATCCCGGTTCCCTCAGGGAGGCGCTCCAGCTCGCCACGGCCCGTCTCCGTCCCATTGCGCATGCGGTCGATACTGCGTTTACCGCAGAGGCGGCTGAACGGCTCTGGAGCATCCGCCGCGCTGCCAGCCCGATCTTGGCGGGTCTGCCGGAGCAGCGCCGATCGCTACAGGTGATCGAGGACGCCTGCCTGCCCATTGATCAGATGGGACCCTATCTGCGCTTTGTCCGGCAGGCGTCCTCCGCACGCGACATTCCGGTCGTCATGTTCGGACACGCCGGCGACGGCCATATCCATGTGAACCTCTTGCCTGATACTCACCGGGTCGGGTGGGAGCGCTCAGTCGCCGAGTTGCTGGAGGAGGTGACCGACTGCGTGGTGGAGCTGGGGGGCACGCCGTCCGGTGAGCACGGCGACGGGCGGCTTCGGGCCCACCTGCTCGAGCGGGTTTTCGGCCGGGAGATCGTCTCCCTCTTCGGTCTGGTGAAGAACAGTTTCGATCCCCGCGGCATTCTGAATCCCGGCGTTATCCTGCCTTCGGACCAGCCCGCGATCGGCCGGCTGAAGGTGGGCAAAGGAGCCCTACCAATCCCTCCGGACGTGGAGCTTGCCCTCCGTGAGATCGAGCAGACGGGAGGCTATGGGAGGAATAGATTGGAGATTGCCGATGGGAGTCAGGAGTCGGGAGTTCGAAGGCCGGAGTAGAGAGTCCAATGTGATCTGAGCTCCTGCCGGCACCACTCTTTTAACCAGCCACCTTACATTCCTATATGCCTCTTCAATCGAAGCCCCAGACTCCTGACTCCCGACTCCAGACAGTGGATTCGGCCATGGAAATCATCCGCGCTCCTCGCGTCACCCTCATCGCCCGTCCCCAGTTCCTGGAGCCGACCCATCTGCCGGTCCAGTGGAAGGGAGAGTCGAGCGACGGCGAAAGAATCGCGGAGTTCGCCGGGCGCCTCTGCTACATGAGCCAGCATAATCCGGCGGGCCGGAGCACCGCCGATTATCTCCAGAACATTCTCAGGCAGGGTCACGGGTCGGTCTTCGAGCACTCGACCTATGTGATCCTGATCGAGGGAATTTCCCGCTCCTGCAGCCACGAGCTGGTCCGGCATCGGGCCGGCTGGGGCTTCTCCCAGCTGTCACAGCGCTATGTCGACGAGTCACAGGCCGCGTTCGTCATGCCCCCGGCCATCATGGGCGACGCAGCGTTGGAAGAGGCCTGGACCAGACAGGTCGAGCAGGCGCAGGCGGCCTACGTAGAGGCGGTGGAGCGGCTGATGGCTCGCTACGAATGGGTCGAGAACAAGGTCCACCGTCGGAAGCTGGCTCGAGAGGCGGCGCGAAGCGTTCTACCCAACGCCACCGAGGTGAAGATCGTGGTCAGCGCCAATGTCCGGGCCTGGCGCACCATGCTCGAGCTCCGCCTGGGAGAGGGGGCGGAGCTCGAGATTCGCCGGATGGCTGCGGTCTGTCTCCGTGTCCTCCAGCGGGAAGCTCCCGCGCTCTTCGCCGACTTCGAGCTCTATGATTCGAGCGAGGGTGGAGAGGCGGGTCGGGTCGGGTTTCATAAGGTCTAGGCGTAGTCCTCAGTCGTGAGTCCCCAGTCGCCAGAGCCGGGGGTTCGAGTGAAAGAACTCTCCGGTGACTGAGGGCTGAGGACTGCGGACTGATGACTCTCCAAAAAACTCATCACCACTTTTTCCCAAAAAAGTATTGTGCCGCAAAAACGTTTTTCTTACTTTAGTTGCGTCGATCGTTCGCCTCGTCCTGGCTCGTCTCTCGCGGACGGCCTTTTTTGTAGAAGGGGATCATTTGGCAGTTCGGATCGGACTCGCCTTTAATCTCAAACCCGAGGCGCCGGCTAAGCCAGCCGGGGCGAACTCCGAATCCCCTTCGTCTGACGAGCCTCCCAGTCGGGCCCTCCGCCCCGACCTCTCTCAACCAGATCTCTATGCCGAGTGGGACGAGCCCGCCACCATCAATGCGGTGGAGCGGGCGCTCAGCACGGTAGGCCAGGTCTACCGCCTCGAGGCCAACAGCAGCTTTCCCGCTCGCCTCGCGCTGCTCCGTCCCGACTTCGTCTTTAACATCGCCGAAGGCCTCTACGGACCGAGCCGCGAAGCCCACGTTCCCGCAATCTGCGAGTTCCTCGGGATCCCGTATCACGCCTCTGATCCCCTCACCTGTGGTCTCGCGCTTCACAAGGGTCGAGCCAAGGAGATCCTCTCCTATCACGGCGTGCCTAACGCGCCCTTCATGGTTGCCCGATCGCCGGACGATGCCCGAGGCGTGAATCTCCGATTCCCGCTCTTCGTCAAGCCGGCCTTCGAGGGTTCGGGCAAGGGCGTCACGACTCGGAGTCTCTGTAAGAATCGCTCGCAGCTGGTGCGGCAGGTCTCTCATCTGCTCGCCACCTACGCCGAGCCGGTGATCATTGAGACCTATCTACCCGGTCAGGAGTTCACCGTCGCCATCCTCGGCAACGGTGAAGAAGCGCGCTGCCTGCCAATCATCGGCATGCGTTTTGATATGCTGCCCAAGGGAGCGCCACCGATTTACGGCTATGAGGCAAAGTGGATCTGGGATACTCCGAGCAATCCTCTGGAGATCTACGAGTGCCCGGCCCGCATCTCCGAGAGTCTCGCCCAGCAAATTCGGGCGGCCGCGCTCGGAGCGTACCACGCCCTGGAATGCCGCGACTGGTGCCGCGTCGATATACGCTGCGACGCGGATGGTCGCCCGATGGTCGTCGAGCTCAACCCGTTGCCGGGCGTTTTGCCTGACCCGCGGGACCATTCCTGCTTTCCTAAGGCCGCTGCGGCGGCCGGAATGAGCTACGACGATCTGATCCGCGCTGTCGCCGACGTTGCCTGGCGGCGGATCAGCGGTCGTTCACTCCTGGCGGAGGTGGCCTGATGAAAGTCGCGATCCTCTTCGATGCCGGCAGCGAAGAGTGGAGTCCCCAGGACGTGGCCGCGGTGGTGGCCAACGTCCACGAGGTGCGCGATGTGCTCCGGCGGCGGGGCCACGAGGTGGAGCTCCTGCCGGTGCGTTATGGCGACTTCCGCTGGCTCTCCCGGGTACGCCGATCCGATCTGGTCTTCAATCTGTGCGAGGGTATCAACGGACATGCCCGGTTCGAGGATCTGGTCGTGGGCACCCTCGAGCTGACCGGCGTCCCATTCACCGGCTGCCGGGCCTGGCCCACCACTGTCTGTCATCGGAAGCACGTGGCCAACACCCTGCTCTCGTCCGCCGGAGTTCCGGTGCCGACCTTCACCCTGGCCCAGGCCAACAAGGGTCCATCCGAATTTCCCCTGCCCGCCATCGTGAAGCCGGCCGCCGAAGATGCCAGCGTCGGCATCGACAACAGCGCCGTGTGCACCAGCAAGCGCGCCCTCAAGCGGCGGGTAGCCCAGATGCTGGAGCAGTTCGAGGAGGTCGTCATCCAGGAATACGTCGCCGGACGCGAATTCAACGTTGGCTTTGTAGGCAAGCGGATGCTGCCCATCGCGGAAATCCGGTTCGACGACCTGCCCGACGGCACCTGGCCCATCGTGAGCTACGCGGCCAAGTGGATCCCGGGGAGCCCGGAAGATGAGGGCACCATCCCCGTCTGCCCGGCTGAGCTCGAAACCGAGCTGCAGCAGCGCATCGCCCAGGTAGCCCGGACCGCCTGGGAGCAGATGGCCGAGGGTGAAGGCTATGGGCGCATCGATATGCGTCTGAGCGAGGATGGGCAGCCTTACGTACTCGAGGTCAATCCTACTCCAGACCTCTCCAGCAATGCGGGTCTCGCCCAGATGGGCCGCGCCTTCGGCTGGAGCTACGACGATCTGGTCATGCAGATCGTTGATGAGGCGCTCACTCGCTCGCAGAGCCATCGGGCCGCCGCGGCTCTGGTCAGCGGGGTGTCCGCCGCGTGAGCGGCACCATCGTAACTTCCCCAATTCGTAACCTGACTCGAGCCGACCGGGACCGCGTTGAGGCGATCACCCGGTCGGTGGGGCTCTTCAGCGACGATGAGATTGCGGTGGCGCTCGAG
>JBJMPB010000656.1:0-7384 GCA_045803455.1 Gemmatimonadales bacterium
GGTGCCGCTGGGTATCATTCCTGGTGGGACCGGAAATCTTCTCGCCGGTAATCTCCGCATACCACCATCCCCCGCTCGAGCCGCCCGGGCCCTGCTCAGCGCCCGACCCCATCCGCTGGATCTGGGCCGCATGGAACGTCCCGGCGGATACCAATACTTCGCCGTGGCCTGCGGAGCCGGCTACGACGCCCGGGTGATGGCCGCAACCCTGTCCCAGCACAAGCGTCGCTGGGGAATGGGAGCCTACGTTGCGACCAGTCTCCGACTCCTCGCCAGTATACAAAGCAGCCTGCATGTCATCACCATCGATGGCATGAGGTACGAAGTGCATGCAGCGATGGTATTGGTGGCCAACTGTGGCGAGGTGATTCCACGGGTGGTTCGGCTCGGACCCGGGATCACTCCCACTGACGGCCTGCTGGATGTGGTGGTCGTCCGAGCCGACAATTTGCCCCAGAGCCTACGGGTAGTCTGGGACCTGCTTCGCATCGGGCCGGCCACGCTGGGAGATGCCACATCCCTCGGCCACGCCCGGGGCCGGGAGATTCAGGTCGAGGCGGAAGAAGTCCAGCCGGTTCAGCTCGATGGCGAGCCGGGTGGTGAAACGCCGTTTACCGTAAGCGTCGTTCCCGGGGCCATCCAGATTCTGGTTCCCTCCCGCAGCAAGGCCATGGCGTAGCCACCGCGAGTGACTAATTTTTGGGGGGTTCCACCCCTCAGCTCTGGAAATTCATTATGGCCGGCTCGGTCTTGCTGATCGATGACGATGTCGATGTTCTACGCAGCATAGGGAACTACTTCGAGCGTTTCGGCTATGAGGTAACCCGGGAGCTCAGCGGCGAGGCCGGACTCGCCACTTTCGATCGCTTGCGTCCAGAAGTTGTCATCCTGGATCTGGGATTGCCAGGGATGGACGGGATGGAGGTTCTCGAACACCTGCGCCAGCGGGACGCTTCGGTGATCCTCCTGACCGGACAGACTGACGTGGCCACTGCGGTTCGCGCCATGCAGATGGGTGCCGAAAACTTCCTGAGCAAACCGGTAGACATGGAGCACCTCGCCGCCGCTACTGCCCGGGTGGCCGACAAGGCGCGGCTCCGCCGAATCAATGAAGCCTTGCTGGTACAAAGCGCCCCGGGCCATGGGCTGGATTCCCTGGGCGCCTCCTCGGGGATGCAGGATTTCGCCCATCAGGTGGCTCTCCTGGCCCAGAGCGAGCGGACCACGGTGCTCCTCAATGGTGAGAGTGGAACCGGTAAGGGTTGGGTAGCCCGGATGATTCACGACCTCAGCCCACGCTCCAAAGCCCCGTTCGTGGAGGTGAACTGCGCGGGACTCAACGCCACCTTTCTCGATTCCGAGCTGTTCGGCCACGAAAAAGGCGCCTTTACCGACGCTAAAGACCGTAAGCAGGGTCTCTTCGAGATTGCGGACCGGGGAACCATTTTTCTGGACGAGATCGGCGATCTGGCTCCGGAGCTTCAGCCAAAGCTGTTGAAGGTTCTGGAAACGAAGACGTTCCGCCGGCTCGGCGGCACCCGCGAGATCACGGTGGACGTGCGTCTCGTGGCCGCCACCAACAAGAACCTTCAGGCTGAAGTCGAGAGCGGGGGTTTTCGCGAAGACCTGTACTATCGCCTCAGCGTCATGCCCTTGACGCTGCCGGCGGTGCGGGATCGGTCCCGGGAGGACCGGCTCGCGCTGCTGACCAGAATCATGGGAGACCTGCAGTCGGAGCTGCCCGAGGGGCCGGGCGCTCTGTCCAGCGAGGTACTTGAGCGGTTGCTGGCGTATCCCTGGCCGGGGAACGTGCGGGAAATGCGCAATGTACTGGAGCGGGCCCTCATCCTCGGACGGGGGCAGCCTGCGGTGAGCGTGGAGCATCTGCCAGGAGAGTTCCGGGCTCGGCCAGGAATAGGAGACCGGCGGCACACGCCGCTCAGTCTCGAAGACCTCGAGCGCCAGCACATCGAGCGCACCCTCAAGCACCATGCCGGCAACCGGACCCGTGCCGCTGTCGAGCTTGGTATCTCCCGGGCGACGCTGATCAACAAGATCAAACGCTACAACCTCACCGCCTAGAGCCTCCATGCCCGAGCTCAACGAACACGACGCGATGACCTGTCGCGCTTGCGGCCGGGAGGAGCGCGCTTCCGAGGGATATCCCTGCGCCAACTGCGGTACCTTCCTCTGCCTGATCTGCAACTTTCGCGGAGTCACGCTGTGTCAGGACTGCTCGAAGAAGGCGCCCCCGGAAAAGAGCGCATGAGAACGCTTCCGTGCCCGCAGTCATAGCCCGCGCCGCGCTGGCGCCGGTGTTGGCGAATCCCACCGCCCGCGCCGAACAGGTCACCCAGCTGGTTCTGGGAGAGACCGCAACTGTGCTGGAGCGGAGCGCCGAATGGAGACGGGTCCGGACCGACGCAGACGCCTACGACGGGTGGATCCACCTGGGCTATCTCTCCGAGGTGGAGGATCCGGCTGGCGAGGAGTGGCGCTCACAGGTAAACGCCTGGAGTGAGGGTGCCACGCTTCGAATCGGCGGCTCCGCGCTTCCAATTCCGCTGCGCGCTCGAGTCATCCTGGATCGGGATGTGGTTCGCCTCCCGGATGGCAGGCAGGGACGGGTGGTGGGAGGCTGCATTCGAGAGCTCCAGCAGAGCATAACCGGCGCTCGCGCCAAGGCGCCGGAACGCTGGGCTTTCGAGCATTTCGGGGGCAGCCCGTACGTGTGGGGTGGGGTGACGCCTTGGGGCGTGGATTGCTCCGGGCTGGTTCAGACCACCTTTGCCGCTCGAGGCGTGAGCCTGCCTCGCAACTCGGCCCAGCAGGTCACCAGCGGAACGTCGGTTCCGGTGGACGCTGTCCGGCCGGGTGATCTGCTGTTCTTCCGCGGCGAATCTACCGCCTCGATTACGCACGTGGCCTTTGCCGGCGAGGCCGACACTCTGGTGCACTCCACGCTCTCCTGCGGTGGCATGGTCGTGGAGCCCTGGCTCCCGGGGAGCCGGGCGGGCTCGCTCCGCGAGCGGCTGGTCGCGGTGCGGCGGCTGGAGGAGAGGTGAGTGGGGTGATGCCGGCTAGAAAGCTGGTCCTCTTTGATATCGATGGTACCATCCTCTTGAGCTCCGGCGCGGGACGCCGCGCCATCGTCAGCGCAATTGCCGAGCACATCGGTGACGCCGGTGAACTGAGCCAGATCCAGTTCGGCGGCAAGACCGATCCGCAGATCGTGGCCGAGCTGCTCGCAGCAGCGGGACACCAGGAACCTCCTACGCCCGACCGGCTCGATGGGATCTGCCGGCGTTATGTCGAGCTGCTGGCGGATGAGCTCGACCGACCGACCACGCGCACCCATGTCATGCCTGGCGTTCACCAGTTGCTCGACCGCCTGGAATCGGAACAGGGAGTCGTTCTGGGACTCCTTACCGGCAATCTCGTGCAGGGAGCGCGACTCAAGCTGCAAGCTGCGGGAATCGATCCCTGCAGGTTTCAAGTCGGAGCCTACGGCTCGGATGCGGCACATCGCCCCGACCTGCCACCGATTGCCGCACGGCGGGCTACCCGCTACTTCGGCCGGGAGCCTCGGGGAGACTCGGTCGTCATTGTTGGTGATACCCCGGCCGACATTGCCTGCGGCAGCTGCATTGAGGCCCGAGCGATCGCTGTTGCCACCGGAGACTATTCAGTAGCCGATCTGCAGGCCTGCGGACCTCACTCGGTCTTCGAGGATTTGGCCGACACCGAAAGCGTACTGCACTCTATCCTCGCCTGAACCCAGGCCACGTGGTGACCCAACCTCCCGCCTCTACAGAAACCTGGGTCGTGCCCGAGCTGGGACCCTCACTCGGTCGGCTGAGCGATCCGCCCTCTAGGCCGGACCACTCCGGCCCGCTCGGGGTGGTACTCGAGGACATTCGACTGGAGTTGGTCAGCGGAATATTCGACATGGCCGGGGCGGCCAGGTCGTTCATGGCGGCGGGCGACCGCCAGGGTGCCATAGCCTCGCTTGGGCGGGTCGGCTGGCTGGATCGCTGGGAGCGGGCAGTGGCGGCAAGCGCACAGCGGCTCGCCGACGTGGTCAACGCGCGCATGCGTGCGGCTGCCGTCGAGTCCCGCCTCCCCGAGGGACGGCTGCAGCCACTGCTGTTGACGCCCGAGGACATCCGCGCGATTGGGTCGCGACTCGGTAGTGGGGGGGCCGGCTTTGTCAGCGCGCTCGACGCGCTAGAGCAGACTGTTCCGGCCGCTTCTGCGTCAGGCGCCCGCGGCCGCATGGGGCAGGAAGAATGGCAGGTTGCTCTTGCCACAGCGGCGCGGCGGCTCGAATCCGCGTGGCTGGCGCTGTCCGAATCAGCCGGGCGGGAGCAGGAGCGCTGGAGGCAGGACATCGAGCGGGTGAGAACCTGGAAGCGGCCCACCCTAGCACTCTGGCTCGCAACGGCCCTGGTTCTACTGCTGCTCGGCTACCTCGGATTGGTGTTGGGCGGCTATTTGCCGGTGCCGGAACCGCTCCGGGGCTTGGCCGAACTCTGGTGGAATCACCTGTGACGTTCGTTGGGGTCGGGATTGACCTGGTGGATCTCCAGCGGGTCCGGGACCTCCTCGCGGATAAGGGTGAGCAGGCAATGAACAGATTCTTCTCCGATCACGAGCGACAGTATCTGGCCACTCGTCCCGACGCGACGGGACACGCGGCAGCCCGAATCGCGGCCAAGGAGGCCGTTTACAAGGCCATGCAGTCTCTGCCCGGGGCGAGAGGCGTCGGCTGGCGGGAGATCGAGGTATCCAGGGATGCTGAAGGACGTCCAGCCATTCGCCTTTATGGGCTGGCAGCGCGGATCTCTCAGGAGCGAGGCGGTCTTGCCATCAAGATCTCGCTAACCCACTCGGCCTTATCGGCCGGAGCCATTGCTATTGTGGAGGCTCCCTAGGACTGCCTTTCAATTCCGACCTTCTTACTCTAGTTTTAAGCAGCGACTTCAAACTGGATGAAAATGATTCTCAGCGCGGCCGCCCTGGTTCTATCTACCCTCGCTGCTCCGCTCCAAGCCCCTGATTCTGTCCCGGACGTCGCACCAGCAGTTCGCCGCGTCGCCGCCACGGCACAGCTGGCGTCTCAGGAGTACCGGGTTGGGATCGTTAATGGCCGGGTTGTTTCTCAAGCCGAAGTGGACGAGGCTCGACTGTTTCTTCAGGAGTCTCGGCGATCGGCGGCCCTGCTGCCTACCAAGTTCCGCCTCAGCACTATAAGTGGTATCGACTCGCTGATAGCCCTCGTGAGTGCGGCGGACTCGCCCGACTCCGTGGATGCTCGAGTAAAGCGGCTTACCACCTGGCTATCGACGGCGTTGGGCGTCCCGCTCGATCAGGTCCCATCGGAAGCGCCGTCGTTGGCTCGAGGCGCCCAAGTCTTTCGCACGAACTGCGCCTCATGCCACGGGGAGCTCGGCCGTGGCGACGGCCCAATGGCGAAAGGGATGCAACCCAAGCCCGCTGATCTCTCAGACACGGCTGAGCTCCGAGATCAGTCGCCCCTGGATTATTACCGGAGAGTGAGCATCGGTGTCGTCGGGACGGCAATGCCGGCCTTCGAGACCCGGTTGTCGCCGGAAGACCGCTGGGCCGTTGCACTCTATGCCAGTGTGCTTCGGCTGCCCAATGACTCGGGAAGCGTTCCGGCGACGCTTCAGTCGTTTGGAAATACCGGCCGCATGTCCGACTCCCAGCTGCTCGCCGCTCTCGGTGAGCGGAATGACGAATCACACGGTCTTCCCAGGGTGGCAGCCGTTCGGCGATTTCGGGCTGATGGCAGCACAAGGGCCGAGGCGCGGGTATTTACTCAGGTACGCGCCCAGATCGAATCGGTTTATGCCTTGGCCCGGACGGGGGACACGTCGGCGAGCTCCCGGGCTTTCGACGCCTACATGACGTTCGAGCAAGTCGAGCGAGCGGTCCAAGCCAAGAATCCTGGGTTGGCCTCGGATCTGGAGGCCGGATTTGCGTCCTTGCGTACCCGAGTGGCCGGAGGCGCCACCGGAGCCGAGCTGGACCGAATTCGCCGGCAGCTTGACGCCGACCTGGAAAACGCCGAGCGGACACTGGCCGACCAGCCGTCCGCACTAAACCTCTTCATTCAGTCATTTGTCATCCTGCTCCGGGAGGGCTTCGAGGCGATTCTGCTGGTCGGCGCGCTGATGACATTTCTCGCCAAGATGGGGGCCGCCCATCGCAAGCGGGACATTCACATCGGGGTGGGTGCCGCCGCCGTAGCCAGTCTCCTCACCGCATTTGCTCTGGAGACCATCTTTCACCTGACCTCCGCCAAACGAGAAGCGCTGGAGGGCTTGACGATGGCCCTCGCCACGGTAGTGCTCTTCTATGTGAGTTACTGGCTGCTCTCGAAGATGGAGGTGGCCAAGTGGAACCACTTCGTGAAGAGCAAAGTGCAGGACGCGCTGACCAGCGGCTCCGGTCTCGCGCTTGCATCGGCCGCGTTTTTGGCGGTGTACCGCGAGGGCTTCGAGACGGTACTGTTTTACAAGGCTTTGTTCGTCACCGGCGGTTCGCCTGCCGCCACCATGCCCATCCTTGCCGGGATCCTGCTCGGCTCGCTGGTCATGGTCCTCGTCTACCTGGCCATCAATCGCTTTGGTCTGCGGCTTCCATTGAAGCCCTTCTTCGGAGTGACCAGCGGCTTTCTCTACTACATGGCATTTGTCTTCGCCGGGAAAGCCGTGGCCGAGCTGCAGGAGGGGGGCATGATCTCGACCACCATCGTTCTTGGGGGGCCTCGGCTCCCCGCGCTGGGTATTTATCCTACCGTCGAGTCGTTGCTGGCCCAGGGGGTCCTCGTCGCTCTCCTCGTCCTGGCCCTTGCCTGGACCTTTGTGATCGAGCCCCGCCACCGTCATCGCACTGGATCGGCCGTACCCGAGCCGCTGCGCCGGGAGCCGGTTGTGGCGATTCCCGCCCCAGTCCCCCCGGAGGCGAGTCGCGAGCTGCTTCGTTCTCTGGAGCGGATGGAAGCGGACCTGAGCGAAATGCGCTCGGAAGTCGAGCGGATGAAGGGAAACCTCACCGACGCGCCTGAGTCGCGCTCTCGCCAGACCTGAGTGGAGTTTACCACCGCCGATCTGTGCGATGGGTACCCTGAGTTGGTGCAGGTTGCCCAACCGGAATTCCGGGAATATGGCGGCTTGGCGAAGTTCAGCGGCCCGATCGAGACTCTGAGCGTCTTCGAGGACAACGCATTGGTTCGGCAGATCCTGGAGACCGATGGCGGTGGTCGGGTCCTGGTCGTCGACGGCGGCGGCTCCTGTCGTTGCGCGCTGGTGGGAGGGCGGCTTGGGGCCGTGGCTTATGCGAATGGCTGGGCGGGATT
>JBJMPB010000026.1:0-3210 GCA_045803455.1 Gemmatimonadales bacterium
CCCCCACCCTGGTGGACGACGGACTGGCCGAGCTGGAGCGGCTGGCGGGATACTCGCCGTGCGGCCCATCGCCTCACTCGGGGTGACAATTTGGAGATCGCTCGCTGGCGCGCCACGGTTCGCAGCATCAGATTCTGAAAGCCATGACCACGCCCACCCTCGCAGGACCCCACCGCAAGCCGTACGACGAGGAGATCGATGTCTACGGTCTCACCCATGCGGGAAAGGTCCGGAAGGAGAACCAGGACCACTTCGTCATCGGTGCCCTGAAGAAGCAGCTGGTGGTCCGCCAGACCAGCCTTCCCGAACTCCACAGCATTTCGCCGGAGCCTGAGCGACTCGCCTTCTTAATGATGGTGGCCGACGGGGTCGGCGGCGGGGTTAAAGGCGAAGCGGCGAGCCGTACGGCGGTCGAGGCGGTAATTCAGTACGTCGAGCACACCATGCGCTGCTACTACGCCGCCCGGGCCGACGATCGGGAATTCTACGAGGCGCTCAGGGAAGGGGCATTCCTGACCCATGTGGAGCTGTTGCGGCGGGGCGAGATCGACCCCGCATACCGCGGCATGGCCACCACGCTCACGCTCTATCTCGGCGTGTGGCCTCGGGCCTACCTGCTCCAAGTGGGAGACAGCCGCTGCTACCTCCTGGAAAACGGGGAGTTGTCCCAGATCACCCGCGACCAGACGATGGCGCAGGAGCTGGTTGATCTCGGTGCCATCTCTCAGGGTGATGCGTCCAACACCCGGCTGGCCCACACCCTTTCGAGCTCGATCGGTGGACGCCAGACGGCGCCCGTGGTCACCCGGCTCGATGTGAAGTGGGGCAACGTCGTCCTCCTCTGCAGCGATGGACTCACCAATCACGTCTCCGACGAGCGCATCCGCGACCGGCTCCGCTCCATGACCTCGGCACAACAGGTATGCGAGGATCTGCTGGAGGAGGCGCTGGTGGGCGGCGGGACCGACAACATCACGCTGATCGTTGGGAGGGCGGTGGCGCGGGACGCTGAGGCTACTCGTGGGGACCGGAAGCCTCAGGAGTAGGCGGCACCAGCTCGGACACCTGAAGCCGAGGATCATCGTGCCGTCCGTGCAGGCGGCGGTGCGCCGCTGGAGCTTCAGGGTCACTCGATCGCGCGGCCGGACTCTTCGGCAGGGTTGGCGGCGGTCTGGTTGGCTGCATCGGCGCTCTCATCGCGTCCTGGCGTCCCAGGGCCGCGCCAAGCGGTTCGTCACGATCGCGACTGCCGCTCTGGCGATCGGAGGAACCCTGGCGTTTGCGGCCGGGGTCGTCGCACTGAGCCGCACAGCCTTACGCCGTGTACTTCCCGCTGTTGCTCATCGGGTTCCTCGCGACGGGCGTCCCGCTCGGCCTCAGGCCCTCCATTCGCCGGCGATACGAGGAGATCGAGCTCAGGCAGATGCGGGCTCACGATTTGGGCTGAGTACTGCGGCCTCGGGGACTCCTTAAACTGCGCTCAGGAGATCTACTCAGCCTCGCGAAGCAGAGGCAAACGAAAGACTCCATAGGCCTTCTATGGAGTCTTTCACCTGCATTACCCCAGGTGCCGTTCTCACCTGGGGCTGCTACGCTTTCGAGCTAGCGAGCGACGACCCCGGCCTCCTTCAAGACCAGCAGCTCGCCCTCAATCACCTCAGGCTTGCTCAGCTGATCCTTGAGCGGATCCTTCTGCACGAACTCCGCCGCCCTCCGGGTGGACTCGGCGGCCCCCTGGCGATCCTCGCAGAAGGTGATGGAAACCAACTCCTTGTTCCCGGTGGTCAAGATCCCGTAGCTGTGAAAGCCACGGATGTCGCCCAGGGTGGGCACGAACTTGTCCTCGAGCCGGCGCTTGAAGTCCTCGATCGTCTGCTCGTTGATATTAGTCTTGCTGGAGTACCGCCGAATGGTTGCGTACATCGCTACCTCCTGTTGCAGGTTGTTCCAAGGCACTACACTCACGGCCGGCCAGGCGGCCGACCAATGTTGCGAAAGTCAAAAACCGGCAGAGCAGGACCCGCTCAGCCGGTTTCGCGATTGGCTCCACGGCGCGCTCGCGCGACCAGTACAGTGCGCGCCGCTTCATGGCTTCTGAGAGACTGCCCAACAGTACGTCGAGTCCCGAGCATGTCAACCCGGCAAAACAGGCGGACGGGCGGGGGGGCGGACGGGCGGTCAGGCGGACAGGCGGACAGGCGGACAGGCGGACAGAGGGTAAGATGGAGTTGGTAAATTCGGTGTGGCCAAGTCGACCAGGAGGGCGCCGGGCTTGGACTCGTGCTCGCCAAACTGGCGGACGTGGTGGAGGAGAACCCAGGAGCTGCTGTCGAGACCCGCTAGGCCTGCATCACCTGCTGGACGCGCTCCGGCTCCTCACCCAGCCAGTCGGGATGGGATGCGGTTCCGTCGAAGATCGACGTGGTCTTGAACGGCTCGTACTCCCCCTTCGACGCCGCAAGAGCGGTCCGTTCCAGCAGCACCTTCCTCTCGGCTTCGCTGAGCGGCCGGAAGCTCCGCGCAGTCTCGATCGCCTGGTCCAGGATCTCCATGCTGTCGCACCCGGTGATGACGACCGAGGTCGGCAGGCTCATGGCATACTGGAGGCACTCTACCGCGGTCACCGTCCCCGACTTGAGAATGATGCCGTTGGCGATGGGCTTCATCCCCAGCACCCCGATCCGCCGCTCCACCAGCACCGGCAGCACCAACTGCTCGAAGCTCCGGTAGTGCGCATCCATGACGTTGAGCGGCATCTGCACGGTGTCGAAGCTGAAGCCGTGCTGGTCGGCCACCGCAAGCATGTAGACATGGATTTGAGGGTCCTTGTGGCCGGTGAAGCCGATGTAGCGGATCTTGCCGGCTCGGCGCGCCTCCACCAGCGCCGCATTGGCCCCCTCCTCGTCGAAGATGCGGTGGGGATCCTCGAACCGGAGCACCTCGTGGTGCTGGACCAGGTCGATCCGGTCGGTCTGCAGCCGGCGGAGTGATTCGTCCAGCTGCCGAGCGGCGGCCCGCTTCGACCGGCCGTCGATCTTGGTCATCAGGAAGACTCGGTCCCGGTAGCCGCCCTGGAGCGCCTTGCCCATCCGGAGCTCGCTCTGGCCCTCGTTGTAGTCCCAGCAGTTATCCAGGAAGGTGATGCCGCGATCGATCGCGCTCTGGACCAGGCGACTGCTCAGCGGCTCGTCCACGTGCTTGAGCGAGAGA
>JBJMPB010000029.1:0-12441 GCA_045803455.1 Gemmatimonadales bacterium
CAAGATCCCAGCCGCGGTGCTGGCGCTGCTTCCGATTCCGGCCGGCAACATCGACCAGAACCGAGCCTACAATCACCTCATGGATCTGCGCAGCGATCTGATGTATGCGGCGCAGCGGGCCCAGAACATGGAAGAGTTCAAGACCATGATACGGGAGATGCGAGAACGAAAGGAGCGGGAGCGGGAGTTCCAGAAGAATCAGCGCACCGCGCCGCCACCGAAGGAGCCGCTTACGCCGTAGCGGTTCCCGCTCACGCTTTTTCCTCCCCCCCATCCAGCCCCAGCAGGTCCGCCAGCGCCCGGTCCACCACCTCGGCGGCCTCACCTTCGATAATCTTCTTCAGTATATCCGCGGTCTCGAGTGGAAGACTCTCGGGATGCACCCGGTCACGCTGGTAGCGCACGATGTTCCCGAGCGGAACCGGGGCAACTTCCGGATCCTCTGACTCGGCCGCTTCGTCAGCCACCGACGCTTCATAGGACGAGCTCGGCACGCTCGCGCTCCACGGTTCGTCCGGCTCGTCCGCCTCTTCCGGCAGCGGCACCATGGCAAACAGCTGGCACTGCAGGCCGGGGGGCGCTACCCGCGCGACCAGCACCACCTGCAGCGGCTCGTTGAAGAAACCATGGGCCTGGATCTGCTCCCATGCTTCCGGCGACATGACCGAGCGCGCAACCAGCCGCCCATTACGGTACGTCCCCATGCAGACCATTTCTGCCGGAACCCGATCGTCCTGAATCAGACTTACTTCCAGCTGAACCGGTTCCGCGGTAGCGGCAATCGCTGCCGGGACCGGCACGGCATCGTTGTCGGCGGATCCGGGTTCGTCAATTGTCATCTGGAATCAGTACGTGAACCAGTCCGAGGAGGCAAGCCGAGCAGAGCGATGGAAAACGAAGCGCTAGGGTGTCGCGCTGGTGGCCGGCCGGCGTGGATCCCAAATCTCGCCGCTCTCGTTGATCACCGCGGCGGTCGCGCCGAAGTCTTCGGCGGAAAGCTGGCGCACCAGCCGCACCGCCTGACGCTCCGGATCTGGAGCCGGCCCGTTCTGCGGAAGCTGAAGCATCGGCGCGAGACGCGCCCGGCGAAGCGGACCCCGGCCGGCAAACTCCAGCTGCAACACTCCGGTCACACCGAGGGCGCCCGACAGGTTGAATCCGCGATAGGTCACGAAATTGCCCAACGAATACGCGATCAGGCGGCCCCGGTAAAACTCCATTCCCCGTAAGACGTGAGGCCCGTGACCAATCACGGCGTCGGCACCCGCATCGATCACCGCACGGGCCCATCGGCGAAGGTCGCCCCGAGGCTCAGCGCCGAGTGATTCGGCGGCCTCACCGGTGTGTACCGCCTTGGCGCCTTCGGCCCCGCCGTGGAAGGTCACCAGCAGGAGATCGACCAGCGGCCGGAGGGAGTCCACTACCGCGGCGCTCCGTTCGATGTCCAGCAGGTCGTAGGCAAACGGATACGTCGTGAAGCCGATCAAGCCGACGGTGGTGAGGCTGTCTCCCCGTTTGACGGTGTCAATCACGATCCTCCCTAGCGGCCCATAGAGTCCAATCCCCAGACTGTCGAGTATGCGCTCAGTGGAGGCACGTCCGGCGGAACCGAGATCGTTGGCGTGATTGTTGGCCAGATTCAGGTGAGTGAACCCCGCTTCGATCAGCCGGGGAGCGAGCCAGGTGGGGGTGCGAAAGGCGTAGCAGTTGGGCCGGGTGACCAGCGTTTCCGCCGGCTGGCCCGATGGGCGATGACCGCGAGCGCGGGGACGCGTCACCTTCATCAGACACTTGACCGAGGTGCCGGTATCGGCCAGCACTCCCTCGAAGTTGCCAACCACGAGATCACCGACGAGACTCGGCCGCGCCTTCTTCAGAAGACCGCGCCCGCTGTCGGGCGGTACGCCGTCGGGAAGAGTGGACGTGCCCAGGTTGATGTCTCCGACGAAGGCCAGACGCACCGTGGCAGGCGGCGGGGGCAGGGGAACAGGGGACGGCTCGATCAGCGGGGAAGGCGGAAGGGCCAGGGTGTCGCCTCGTTCGGCGGAGGGCTGTGGCGACGGTTGTGGAGGTGGTGGTGCCTTCGAGCAGGCAGAGACAGTAACGACGAGTACCAGGGCAGTGTGTCCTGCCGACGGCCTCATGGCGCGCTGGAGCTCGATTGCCAACGGTGGGGTGCCGTCTTCAGCGTGTGGATGCTGGGTTCGCGCCCCACCACAAAGAGTAGCTCGTTCACTGGTTCCGAAACCGTTGAACCAGTGAGTGCCACGCGCACTGGCTGCATCACGTCCCCGAGTTTCAGCTTGTGGTCCTCCGCTACCGTTTTCAGCGTGGTCAAGATCCGTTCGGGGGTCCAATCATTGGGCGAGAGATACTCGAGCGCATGTTGGGCCCGGGCCAGGTTCCCTTCAAATTGCGCTCCCATCTTCTGGCGTAAGGCCTCTCCCTTGGAGTCGAGCCGAGACCTGCTGGGATCCAAGCGAACTGCGACCTGTTCTGCCACGTGCAGGATGGTGCGGGAACGCGCCTTAACGGAGTCGATCAGCGGCCGCAGATCCCGATCCGTGTGGATCCCCATTTGCTCCAGCTGCCGGCGCACGGGTGGCTCCAGCTCGTCGACCGGCAACGCCGACAGATACTGCCCGTTCATCCATTCGAGCTTGGTGGTGTCGAAGACCGCCGGCTTCTTCTGAATCCCTTCGAGGGAGAAGAGCTGTACCATCTCTTTCTCCCCCAGGATTTCGCGGTCTTCCCCCGGGGACCATCCCAGCAGCGCCAGAAAGTTCCGCATGGCCGGGGGAAGAATCCCCTGGTCCTGGTAATCGCCTACTGCGGTGGCGCCGTGCCGCTTGGAAAGCTTCTTCCCGTCGGACCCCAGAATCATCGGCACGTGCGCGAAGACCGGTGGATCCTTGCCCAGAGCACGATAGAGCGCGATCTGTTTTGGCGTGTTCGAGATGTGATCGTCGCCCCGGATCACATGGGTGATTTCCATGGCGATGTCGTCGGAAACAACAGCCAGGTTGTAGATGGCGCTGTTGTCGCTCCGCAGAATGACGAAGTCGTCCAGGTCCCGTCCCTGGAAGCTGATGCGTCCGTGTACGGCGTCATCCCAAGCAATCTCCGTCTCGTCCATGATGAAACGGATGGTCGACGGTGCTCCCTCACGCATCCGACGCGCTACTTCCGCGGGAGGCAGGTTGCGACAGCGACGATCGTAGCGGAACCCCATGCCCGCTGCCTCGGCCTGAGCCCGCTGCGCATCCAGCTCCTCTCGGGTACAGAAGCAGCGGTATGCCTTCCCTTCGGCCAACAGGCGCTCGGCATCGGCCTGATGCCGGGACGCGTACGCACCCTGAAAGAACGGCCCTTCGTCCCAGGTGACCCCAAGCCAGCGAAGCCCATCCAGGATGACCTTGGTGTGCTCTTCCGTGCTTCGCTCCCGATCGGTGTCCTCGATCCGAAGCACATGAGTCCCGCCGGTGTGCTGGGCATAGAGCCAGTTGAAGAGCGCGGTACGTGCTCCACCGACGTGCAGGTATCCGGTGGGAGATGGGGCGAAGCGAACGCGTGGTGGGTTCACAGCGTGAACGGTAAACGGTGAACGGTGAACGGGGGAGGCCCATTCACCGTTTCCGGTTCACCGTTGATGTTGTTGAAGAAAGAAGACGGAGCGGGAGGGATTCGAACCCTCGATAGGGGTTGACCCCCTATGCCGGTTTAGCAAACCGGTGCCTTCAGCCACTCGGCCACCACTCCAACGCGGAGGAAGTTCGCGGGCTATTTCGGGTTAAGCAAGTCCCGCCGCTCAGAGAGATTGGGGAAGAGAACTATGAAGCGCGCCGGTAATACTCTCGCGCGCGGGTCAAAATCTCATCTGCCGAGTCAGGCAGATTGTTCCGGAGCCACAGGACCAGAGCTTCCGCCGGCGGGATAGTGCCCCAGGCCGGCCGGTGATTGCCGCCCATCGATTCACGCAGCTCATCGAGCCGTGGTCCGAGCACCTCCTGCATGGCCTGGCCCAGCGCCTCGTCGAGGCCGGGGTTCAGTGGAACAAGATGGGTATGAGTGCAGAGGAGCTGGTCGACCTTTTCGGACTGAAAATCCGGTCCCAGCACGTCGATCGGATAGGCGCAGAAGAGGCTGACCTCACTGTTCCTCAGCAGATCGTTCCACCATCGCTCCAGCTGCACCGCCGCCTCATGAGCACCGGCTTTCCAGAGGAGGCCCACCATTTCTCCGTAGGCCCGCACGCGGGAATGCCTCGCGCGGCTGCGGACGCCGGTGAGTGTCTCGCCTACTAAGGCGTGAAACAGCAGCGGATCAGGGATTCCGCCGCGCATGAGGCGGCCCAGCGTGGCCTCCGCGTCGAGAAACACCAGGCGGCCCTCGAGCACCGCGCGGGAGTAGGAAGGGTCTTCTGTGAGATGGCGGCGGAGTGTGCTGCGGTGCTGCAGTGTGGCGATCACCAGGATACCATCGCCCCGCTTCAACCCTTCACTGAGATACCGGCCGACATTCTGGGTGAGCAAACGATCGTCGCTTCCGTAGAGCTGTACCACGTGCTCTTCGGATTCGATCCCATCGAGGAGCTCAGGGCAGGATGACATGGAGTCTCGCTCACCGGAGGGTCGCAATCATCGACAATACATCAACTTTGGTCAAAGCTAGGAAACCGAATCCGCAGGGACAAGCCGGCAGTCCGACTGAGGTCCGATTTCGGATAATTGGAACTTGCGAGGCCAAGTCGCCGGAGGGTACTTTCGCCCAATGCATTCGATCCAGGGCTCCCCGGCGGGCCAGCCTGCGCCACAACGTCCGCCCGGGGGCTATACCGTCCTGGTAGTAGACGATGAAGAAGCCGTTCGGAGGTTGGCCTGCCGGATGCTCACCTGGACAGGATATCAGGCAATGGAGGCCACCCATGGGCGGGAGGCCATCGCCACCATTGAGCAGCACGCCGGCGGCATCCATCTGGTCCTCACAGACATCAAGATGCCGGGAATGAGTGGGCGCGAGCTGGGCCGCCATGTGGAACAGCGGTGGCCTGGTAAGCCCATCATTTACATGTCCGGATTTGCCTCTGAGGTGTTCCAGGGGGGGCTGATCGAGCCGGGAGCCCCCTTTCTGGCCAAGCCATTCACCCAGGAGGACCTGGTCCAAAAAGTCCGGGGTCTGCTGGGAGGGTAGCGCCCGGGCAGCAGATTTCTGTTGCGAGGGGTCGGCAAGTGCATGGGTCCGGCGGGGGTAAGTCTCGTCGCCGTACACCCTTCAGATGGCACAAATGTTGATCTTTCGGGGCTGCTCGTCTAGCCTTTTAGCCCGGTTTATCTTCTGAAATGAACGCCATATGACAGCAGGGGGACTGGTGGTCGCAGCACCGAAGGTGCCCCCTCAGGATCTTAGGGGGCAGGGAACACCGTTGCGCATTATCTGTCCCACCTACTGGTATCCCCAGCACGCCAGCGATACTCAGGCCACCTACGTTCACGACATCAACCGGCATCTGGTTCGCCGGGGCCATTCCGTCACGGTAGTCACGCCCGGCCATCGATCGCTGCCCCGGGCCGACATGTTCGACGGGGTAAGGATCGTCCGCTTTCCGCTGGAGCTGCCGCCGGATCTCACCTATGGCAGAGTCGCCCAGAGCCGGGTCAGCTGGCTGGGCCGATTCGCCCGGGTCGTTGTCATGGCCCATTACATGGAGGCGCAGCACCGGGCCATCATCAGCGAGGCGGCCGAGCACGGCGCCGATGTGGTCCACGCGCACTGGGCCATTCCAACCGGGCCGGCCGCGGTTCTGGCCGCGCGCAAGCTGCACGTGCCGAGCGTCATCACGATGCACGGCGGCGACGTATACGTGAACCCGGAGCAGGGATACGATTTCCCCACCCGCTGGTATGTTCGTCCCCCGCTGCGCTGGACCTTGCGGCACGCCGGCGCCCTCACCGCGATTACTGATGACTGCCGGCAGCACGCCTTGCGCGCCGGTGCACCCGCCGAACGGATCCGGCTGGTGTTCAACGGCACCGATCTCCGCCGATTCAGCCCTCCCGAAAACGGGAACCGCGGCGATTCACGATTCGGCCCGAACATGGTGTTCGCCTGCCGACAGCTGTTTCCCCGCAAGGGCATCCGCTTCCTGCTCGAGGCCGCCGCAGAACTGAAGCCGCAGTTTCCCGATCTCAAGATCGTCCTGGCGGGCGATGGCTTCGAACGGCCCGAGCTGGTCCAGCTGGCGGCAGACCTCGGGATCGCCGAAGACGTGACCTTCCTGGGCTGGGTACCGAATGCCGAGCTGCCGCCGTACTACCGGGCGGCTGCCGTATCGGTGATTCCATCGCTGGAGGAAGGCTTCGGTATTCCAGCCGCAGAGGCAATGGGGTGTGAGGTCGCAGTGGTGGCCAGTGATGCGGGCGGGCTGCCCGAGGTGGTGGAGAACGGGGTCACCGGTCTGGTCGTGCCCCGCGGCAACTCGAAGGCGCTGGCCCAGGCCATTGGCTCGCTGCTGTCCAATCCGCAGCTCCGCCGCCAGATGGGACAGGCCGGGCGCGCCCGCGCGCTTCGCCTCTTTGACTGGGATCGCACGGCGGAACAGTTCGAGGAGATCTATCGCGAAGTCGCCAGCCGGATGCCGCGGTGAACGACCGGGTGTTCGCATTCCGGTGGGACGTCGACCACCGGGTCTGTGCCACCGACGGAATTCCCCGGATCCAGGCCGCCTGCCGCGACTTCGGAGTGCCCAACACGTTCTTCGTGAACATGGGCCGCTCCACCAACCTGGTCGAATGGATCGGGCAGGGCACCGCGCGCTCCAAGGCCAAGCTAGCCGACCGCGACGCGGTCCATCTCATCAAGAAAACCGGCTGGCCCCGCTTCATTCTCGAGACCGCCCTTTCCCGTCCCGTGGGACTCTCCTTCGTGCCGCTGCTGCAAGCGATGCAGGCTGAAGGTCACGAGCTTGGTCTCCACGGCGGAATGGATCACGTGATCTGGAGCCGCCGGTTCCACCAGCTGTCCGACGACGTGCTCCGGGCCGACGTAGAGAAGTCGTACGGGCATTTCGTCCGTCACTTCGGCAAGCCTGCGGGCTTTTCCTCCCCCGGGTTCTACTCGGATGAACGGGTGATGGCTCTGCTCGACGAGCTCGATTTTCTCTACAACGGCGATGCCATCGGAGGCGCTCCCCGCCGGGCCACGGTGAACGGACAACCCGTGGGTCACTGGACCATTCCGGTCACCCTCTCCGGCCCTCGCACTATCCCGTTCCTGGAGTATCACGGCGCTCGGGGCACTCCCGAACCGGAGATACTGCGGCAGCTCGGGCAGCATCTCGAAGAGCGAGACTGGGTGGTGCTGTACGGCCATCCCTGCTACGAGGGCGTTCGCGACCGGCTGCTGCGGCAGGTCTTCGCGATGGTGCTGGAGCGCGGCTATCGCTTCGTTACGATGCACACCATGGCCGAGCAGCTGCGGACGGTCGCGGCCGGACGATGATCCGTGTGCTCAGCGTCTTCGGGACCCGCCCGGAGGCGATCAAGATGGCTCCGGTCGTCCAAGCCCTGCAGCGCGCCACGCAGTTCGAGAGCCTGATCTGCGTCTCCGCCCAGCACCTGGCCATGCTGGACCAGGTGCTCTCCGTCTTCGAGCTCAAAGCCGATTACGATCTCGATCTCATGACCGCGGGTCAATCGCCCGCGGACGTGACCGCGAGAGTCCTGCAGAGTCTTCCACCGCTGCTGCGCCAGATTCGCCCCGACGTCCTGCTGGTGCAGGGTGACACTATGACCACCTTTGCCGCCGCCTTTGCCGCGTACCTCGAGCGAATTCCCTCGGGACACGTCGAGGCAGGTCTGCGCACCGGTGATCGATATCAACCGTTCCCCGAAGAGATGAACCGGGTGATGACCACTCGGCTCGCCTCCATTCACTTTCCTCCGACGGAACAGGCCCGGCAGGCTCTCCTGGCCGAAGGCGTCCCGCCGGGCGACGTGCATCTCACCGGCAACACTGTCATTGACGCGCTGCTGCAGACGGTCCGCCCGAACTACAGCTTCCGCTCACCTCAGCTTGCCTCGCTCGATCCCCGGCGCCGCATGGTGCTGGTCACCACGCACCGGCGGGAAAGCTTTGGTGCGCCGCTCGAGTCGACCTGTGGGGCCATCCGCGAGCTGGCGCAACGATTCCCCGACCTGCAGTGGGTGCTTCCGGTTCATCCCAATCCGCAGGTCAAGGGCACCGTCGAGCGCCTCCTGTGCGATCTGCCGGGGATGTATCTGATTCCGCCGGTGGACTACGAGGAGTTCGTGCACCTGATGAACCGGGCCTACTTGGTGCTGACCGACAGCGGGGGTGTGCAGGAGGAGGCGCCGTCACTGGGCAAGCCGGTGCTGGTGCTCCGCGAAGTCACCGAGCGGCCCGAAGGAGTTGACGCCGGAACCGCAGTCATCGTGGGAACGGACCGGAGCCGCATCGTGCAGGTAGCGAGCGAGCTGCTGAGCTCGAAAGCTGCTTACGACCGGATGGCCAACGCGGTGAATCCCTACGGGGATGGCAAGGCGAGCGGCCGCATTGTGCAGGCACTGGCGGAGCGCTTCGGATGAGACTTCTGGTGACCGGCGGTACCGGCTTCATCGGGTCGCATCTGGCAGCAGAGGGCCGGCGGAGGGAGGCCGAGGTGGTGGCGTTCGGGTTGACCGACCGCCCGGAAGAAAAGGCCAATGCCGATTTGCTCTCGGGGATGGGGGCCGAGGTAATCTCCGGCAGCATCACCGATGCCGAGCTGTGCCGAAAGGCGGCGCGGGGAGCGACTCACATCTTCCATCTTGCCGTGGCAATGCGGGAAGGCGGCAGAAGCGACGAGTTTTTCGAATCCATCAACCTGGACGGCACCCGGCATCTGCTGGAGGCCGCCAGCCTTCAGCGGGTGGAACGATTCGTCTACTGCAGCACCATTGGCATCTACGGGCACCGGGCACCCGGCATAACCAACGAAGATTCGCCGCTCGCGCCGGGAAACATGTACGAGCGCACCAAGGTTTCGGCTGAGCGGCTGGTCCGCGAGTTCGCCGAGAAGTGCCAGCTCCCCTCGGTGGTGCTGCGCCCGGCCGACGTCTACGGTCCTCGAGACCAGCGACTGCTGAAGATGTTCAAGGGCGTAAGCGCGGGGAAATTCCCGCTCTTCGGATCGGGTGAGGGGCGGCGCCACATGGTGTACGTGGACGACGTGGTGTCTGCCTTTTTCCGGGCTTGCGAGCGGGACGAGGCGCTGGGGGAGGGCCTCATCATCGCGGGGCCCCGCTCCTGTACCCTCCGGGAGTTGCTGGACGAGGTGGCTCGGGCCACCGGAAGCAAGCGCTACGGGGTCCGGCTACCGCTGGCGCCGATGCTGGGACTGGCCGCCGTTGTGGAAGACGCATGTGCCGCACTCAAGGTCGATCCGCCCATTTACCGGCGGCGGATGGACTTCTTCCACAGTGATTCGGAGTTCGACACGTCCCGGGCGCGTCGGGTGCTCGACTGGGAGCCGAAGGTGGACCTGCGCGAGGGGATTCAGCGCACGCTCGAGGACTATCGTAAGACCGGAGCGTTGGTGTAGCTGCCGAGCACTCGCTGTCATTCCGAGCACAGCGAGGAATCGGATCGCCTTACGTTTGCATCGGAACCATACCGTCATACGGGCCGATCCCTCGCTCCGCTCGGGATGACTGCTTACTGGAGATCGATTTGAACGAGCATTGGCAGTTACAGCTCTACCGCCGTTCGCTGAAGAAGAAGCTGACGGTGGGCGCATTGCTGGACCATCTGCCGCCCACGGCGGGACGGTTGTGCCTTGAAGTCGGCTGCGGCACCGGCCTCACTTCCCACTTCCTGCGCCAGCGGGGCGGGACCTGGGTCAGCACCGATTTCGAGCGCGACCACGTCCGGTCGGCAAAGCAGCTGGTGGGCGACCGCGTGCTGCAGACCAGCGACGCCGAGCTGCCCTTCCGGAGCGCGTCGTTCGACCTGGTTGCCGCGATCAACTTCCTGGAGCACATCGAGGACGACACTCGCTTCTTCCGCGAGATGGTGCGGGTGCTCAAGCCAGGCGGAGATTTTCTGTTCATGGCGCCCAAGGGCGAAACCGGCCGGCCAGGATACGCCCTCAAGCGGGTTCTGGGCTTCACCGCCGATCAGGAGGGATTCGGGCACGCTCGTGACGGGTATCCCCCGTCGGCCGCGCGGGCGCTGTTTGAGCGAAATGGCCTGGAGCTGAGCGGGACCGACGACTACTGCCGGCTGTTCACGGAATCAATCGAGGACCTGCTCAACTATGCCTATCACCGGAAATCCATGCAGGGGAAAGAAACCCAGCAGCAGGACTTTCATGGCGATACCGCGCCCATGTCTGCCGAAGCGCTGAACAAGGTCGGCACCGCATATAAGCTTTATTCCGCGGTCTATCCCGCTCTGCGGGCGTGGACCATGCTGGACCACCTCATCCCGTTCTCGCCCGGCTACATGTTGGTGGCCTGGGGCAGGAAGAAGGCAGCGTAGATGTGCGGCATTGCCGGCAAGGCCGGGACAGTTCCAGTTGCTGAATCCGACATTCTCCGGATGTGCAACGCCATTGCCCACCGCGGGCCCGACGATTGGGGCACCTTCGTCGAGGGCGGCGTCGGCCTGGGGATGCGGCGGCTCAGCATCGTGGACCTGGCTGGCGGGCATCAGCCGATGTCGAACGAAGACGGGACCGTCGTGGTGGTGTTCAATGGCGAGCTGTACAACTTCCCCAGCCTGCACGACGAGGTGGTTTCCAAGGGGCACCGCTTCAAGACCCGCTGCGATACCGAGGCGCTGGTGCACCTTTACGAGGAGTACGGCGAGGGAATGGTCGCCCGGCTCCGCGGGATGTTCGCCTTTGCAATCTGGGACCGCACCCGGCGCCGCCTGCTAGTAGCGCGCGACCACTTTGGCCAGAAGCCGCTGTTTTACACCGAGCGCGGAGGACAGATCACTTTTGCGTCGGAGATAAAGGCGCTTCTGGCCGACGATCCCTCTCTGGCCGAGCTGTCCCCATTCGCACTCGACCAATATCTCACGATGCGGTTCGTGCATCCGCCGGAGACCTTCTTCAGCCGCATCAGGGCACTGCCGCCGGCGCACTACATGGTGTGGGAGAACGGACAGAGCCGGATCGAGCGCTACTGGAGCCTGAATTACGGCCCCAAGTGGACCTACTCCGAGGACGATACGCTGGACCGGATCGACGAGCTGCTGGCCGAAACGGTCAAGCTGCATCTCCTGAGCGACGTACCGGTCGGCGCCTTCCTGAGCGGCGGGCTCGATTCAACCCTCATCGCATCGTATGCCGCCAGGACCCTGGGATCGGAGCTCCGCACCTTTTCCATGGGGATACCGTACCGCGATCTGAACGAGCTCCCGGCCGCTGCTGCGGTGGCCGCCAAGTACGGAACTCAGCACCATGCGGAGGAAGTCACCCCCAGCGTGGTGGAAGACCTGCCGCGTCTGGTCTCCGCGCTGGATGAGCCGGCCGACCCGCTCTCGATCTGCCTGCTGCACCTGGCCCGGATGACCGCCCGCCACGTGAAGGTGGTGCTCGGCGGCGACGGCGGCGACGAGCTGTTCGGTGGCTACGACCGTTACGCGGCCGATCGCTGGCTGGACACCTACCGCGCGGTTCCGGAGGTGGTGCGCAACGCAGTCTCCACTCAGGTGCTCAAGCGCCTGCCGGATCAGTTCACCTTCAAGAGCTTTACCCACAAGCTCCGCTGGGTGGACCTGATGGCGCGGAAGACGGGCGGAGAGCGTTACTCCGAAAGCCTGCAGTTCTTCTGGTTCAACGAGGCTCATCGGGCCGAGCTGTATGCGCCCGAATTCCGGAAGCAGCTCAGGGACAGCCGGCCCGACGCGTGCCTGCTGGAGCTCTACGCGGCGCCCAACGCCGATGCTTCGATCGACCGGATGATGTACGTCGACGCCATGTCGCGGCTCCCGGGGCAGTCGCTCACCATTCTGGACCGGGCGACCATGGCCTACAGCCTGGAGTCGCGCTCGCCCTTCCTCGATCCCCGGTTCGCCGAGTTCATGGCTCGAGTTCCCACCGGTCTCAAGATCAAGGGAAGGCAGCTCCGCTATCTCGAGCGGCGTCTGGGTGAGCGCTACCTGCCGCCCGAGGTCCTGCGGCGGAAGAAGCAGGGGTTTGCGTCGCCGCTGATGTACATCCTGGAGGGAGAGGTGCGGGCCCTGGCGCCGCGGCTGTTGCTTGACAGCGAGCTGGTGCGGGCCGGCTACCTCCGGGCCGAGCGGATGAAGCAGCTGGTGGACGAGCACCTGGCTCGGCAGTACGACCATGGCAATCGGATCTGGCTGTTGTTGAGCGCGGAGGTCTGGTACCGCCGCTACATCAGCCGCCGGTCGGAGGCCGACCTCGAGCTGGAG